>LWTN01000206.1 GCA_002101225.1 Cycloclasticus sp. symbiont of Poecilosclerida sp. M
TGTGCTGCCTCAAGTCTAAACTCAGGGGTATATGTCGGTCTGCTTCTTCTCATCATGTGCTCACCTTGTATCTTGAAGTGAATAATATCACCTCTAATTAGGTGGCCAATTTAACTATGCCACTACAGTACGTACCGAATCATTTTCCTCTAGAGGAAAAACTTGAGTTTTATCGGCAAGCCTTCTAATTGGAGCCGAAAATAAAATTCTATCAAAGTCTCTTTCAATTTCTTCACGACCCTCACCAGTGCCCATTGAATGCTCATGCTCTTCAGGCCTATGTATTGATTTTATTCTTACAGGTGATAGCAGCTTCTTCCAATCCAGTTTATCCATAACCTACTTGCTTCCATAGTTTATTTAAGAACTTATAAAACATCCTTATTTATAGTAAATCTACCCACACTTACTATCCCCACAATTCAAACACGTCATACACCCATCCATCTTAATTATGGCTTTGGTATTACACTTACCACACAACTGTGAACCTTCTGGGAAAGCCGCTGCCCCTTCTGCTTCGGGTTCTTTTACTTGCTTTTCTGCTTCAAACTGGGCACGTTTTTCGTCTAAGATTTTTTGTTGATGCTCGCTGATTTCTTCGGTTTTAATCAAGCCGATTAATTTCAAATGCGACTCCACCACGTCACCAATTTCTGCCACTAAAGACGGCATAAATTTACCGCCTTTCTTGAAGTAACCACCGCTAGGATCAAACACTGAACGTAACTCTTCTACTAGGAAGGTAATATCCCCACCCTTTCTAAACACCGCAGACATAATACGGGTTAGCGCGACTATCCACTGGAAGTGATCCATATTTTTGGAGTTAATAAACACCTCAAACGGGCGGCGTTGTTCGTGCTCGGTGCCTTGGTTTAGTAACAAGTCATTAATCGTTATATACAACGAGTGTTCTGATAACGGCGTTTTAATTTTGTAGGTAGAACCCAAAAGCATTTCTGGCCTGGCGAGGCTTTCGTGCATTTGGATTACATTACTTTTTTCTTCAGCCAGTTTCGCCGCTTGTTCGACGACTTTTTCTTCGTCTTTTACAACTTCGTAACCGGTTATGTTTTGTGTGATTTTATGTGTCATTGTCATCCTCCTATACCACCTAAAATTTACCGTAGTAGCCTTCTTTTAAGGCATCGTACAGATTAGCGGCGGTGTGTGCTTCGCCTTCATATTCAACCATTTCGTTACCTTTGGCTTCTACCCTTGTGCCATCACCTAGGCTAAAGCGATAGGTGGTATTTTCTAGGTCTGATTCTTTTACCAACACGCCTTGGAATACATCCGGGTTGAAGCGGAAAGTAGTACAACCTTTTAGGCCTTTTTCGTGTGCGTACAGATAGATGTCTTTGAATTCATCAAAGTTAAAGTCTGTTGGTACATTAGCGGTTTTTGAGATAGATGAATCCACCCATTTTTGCGCCGCCGCTTGAATATCCACGTGCTGTTTTGGCGTTATCGTTTCTGCCGTAACAAAATAGTCGGGTAAGGCTTCGCCTTTTTTCGTCGAGTACGGCATTGCTTTTTTATTGATTAAGGTGCGGTACGCGAGTAATTCAAACGAGAACACGTCGACTTTTTCTTTCGCTTTACGCCCTTCCCTAATCACGTTACGTGCGTAGTGATGCGCGAAGCTGGGTTCAATACCGTTACTCGCGTTATTCGCCAGTGATAATGAAATAGTCCCTGTAGGTGCGATTGAACTATGGTGGGTAAAGCGCGCGCCGACCTCGGCTATTTGGTCGACCAAATCAGGTGAGACGGATGCAATTTTTTGCATATAACGGCTGTATTTTGCGTGTAGTACACGGCCTTTAATGCTGCCGCCAAGTTTATAGCCATCGTCTAGCATTTCTGGGCGTTTGCGCAACATATCATCGGTTATTTCAAAATCATCATCCATAATCGGCGCAGCGCCTTTTTCTTTCGCCAGCTCCAAGCCGACTTCCCAGCCGCGTACCGCAAGCTGTTTGCTGACTTCTTCGGTGAAATCGACTGACTTCTCTGTGCCGTATGCCACACCTAACATCGTTAGGGTTGAGCCTAAACCTAAGAAACCCATGCCGTGACGGCGTTTGTGTTCAATCGCATCGCGCTGACCTTCTAGTGGTAGACCATTAATTTCAACTACGTTATCGAGCATGCGGGTAAAGATACCGACCGTTTTACGGAACCCTTCCCAGTCAAAAGCGGCCTCTTCGGTGAACGGGTCAACCACAAACTTAGTAAGGTTGATTGAGCCGAGCAAGCACGAGCCATACGGGGGTAGTGGCTGTTCTCCACACGGATTGGTAGCGCGGATATTTTCGCAATACCAGTTGTTGTTCATTTCGTTGACCTTATCAATCAAGATAAAGCCAGGCTCTGCGTAATCGTAAGTCGACGCCATGATGGTTTCCCATAAGCGCTGGGCTTTGATTGTTTTGTAAATACGGCAAGCAACCAAACCCTCTTCATTAACCACGTAACCTTCTGTTACTGGCCATTCGCGCCAGATGACTTTGTCTGCATCCATCAGGTCTGTTTCGCCTGAAGCCACTTCCTTTTCTGACATAGGAAACGCCAGCTGCCATTCGGCATCGTTTTTGACCGCTTGGACAAAATCGTCGGTGATGAGGAGTGATAAATTAAATTGACGTAAACGACCGTCTTCGCGCTTAACTCGTACGAAGTCACGTACATCGGGGTGAGACACATCGAACGTAGCCATTTGCGCGCCACGACGTCCACCGGCAGAGGAAACGGTAAAACACATCTTGTCGAAGATATCCATAAACGACAAAGGTCCAGATGTATTAGCGCCTGCTCCAGATACGTACGCACCTTTTGGGCGCAGCGTTGAAAATTCGTAACCAATACCACAGCCCGCTTTAAGCGTTAAACCCGCTTCGTGGGTTTTTCCTAAAATGTCGTCCATCGAATCGGTAATGGAACCGGACACGGTACAGTTAATAGTAGAGGTGGCGGGTTTATAATCACTGGCACCTGCATTTGAAATAATACGTCCCGCTGGGATTGCGCCGTGCTGAAGCGCCCAGACAAACTCATCGTGCCAGTAGGCTTTCTTCTCAGCGGTTTCTTCAACGTCTGAGATAGCCGTGGCCACACGGTCGTAAGTTGCTTGTATATCCACATCGACTGCTGAACCATCTTGCCTTTTAAGGCAATACTTTTTGTCCCATATATCGAGTGATGCAGACTGAAATTCAATGTCTGCGACCTGTGTTTTAACGACTTTTAATTTAGCTGTTCCCATGTTTCCCCCTCTTGTGGCTATTTTTATAATTAATTCGGTGTGTGCATCCCTTTTACCCGAAGCCCTAGATTAAAAGCTTTTGAAAGAAAACACAACATGATGTGGTCGTTAATTTTCATATAACTACATGTAGTATAGTGCTCTTTGTAGAAAATATTTAAAAATTCTTAAAATATCAGTTTGTTAGGAACTAATCCGAATGGCTTACTTCATAAAAAGCCAGTATTTATATGGCTTACAAAGAAAATAGCAAATTCTAAAAAAAAGAAAGTAATACGGGCGTCTACAACCATGCTTGAACCACAAAAACAATAAAACCCGCTAAAGCGGGTTTTATTGTTCACATGGCGCGCCTGAAGAGATTCGAACTCCTGACCGCTCGGTTCGTAGCCGAGTACTCTATCCAGCTGAGCTACAGGCGCTAAGGTGGGCTATTGTATTCCGCTGACATTAAAGGTCAAGCGAAATAAAGAAGACTAAATAGCTTTAATGGCGAAGAGAGAGTCCGCCAAAATCCTTCTGCAATCTATTGTACCCTATTACAAAGTTTTGATAAATATCGTAATGTAGCATTTAACTAGTTGATTTATATAGTTTTATTTCGATATTCTGTTAAAACTTGTACTATCCTATTATATCTAATCACAAACCCCATGTGGGGTAGCAAATGGCTAGACGGGTACGAGAGTTAACACCAATAGAAATTAGGAACGTATGTGTAAAAGGCAACCACGCCGTTGGTGGTGTTGCAGGTTTATATTTACAAGTCAGGCCGCCTCAAGGCAAGTCGTGGATTCTTCGTGCTGTGATTGGTGAGAAAAGACGTGACATTGGATTGGGTAGTTTCCCAGACATCACTTTATCGGATGCGCGCGTAAAGGCACGCCAATTTAAAGATCTAATCAGCTGCGGTATTGACCCCGTTCAACAAGCAAGAGACAACCTGCAAGCCCAAATTATTGCGCAGCGTCAGTACAAAACATTTAGCGATGTTGCGCAGGCTTGTTATGCGGTTAAACGACAAGAGTTTAAAAGTGCTAAACATTCTGCTCAATGGATGAATACTCTCAAAACCTATGCCTACCCTGTTATTGGCAATCACAACATAGAAAGCATCAATACCCAGGACATACTCTCTATCTTAAAACCTATCTGGGAGAGTAAGACTGAGACCGCTACGCGTGTTCGTCAGCGCATAGCTACAGTATTTGTCCAAAGTGTGCCTCGGCTCGGTAGCACACCCCTATATCTGCCATGATAATACCGAAACCTTCAATATCAAGTTCAGGCATATTGTTATCGGCAAAGAATTGCGCGCGCACTTCGTGTAACAATGAAATAATACTGTCGTGCGCTAAATGGTTGGCAAAGTTAAGATCCGTAATTCGCACTGAAATATCGTGCGTAAATACTGTTTTTTCCGGGTATCTTATTCGAATACGATTCATGGTGATTTTTCACCTTACATTCGTTAGAATTACAAACTATATAACCATAAAACATCAAAGTTATTCAATCCATTTGTTTCATTATATTTATTAACGGTCAAATTCCAGCCAGCTATCAATAGCAAAACTACACCCACAGTAAATCACTTCTTCACCCTATTCAAAAAGCAACTAGCCCCATACGAATTCAATGTATTTGAAGCTGTATAACATTAAATAAAGGTATAGAATAAGCCACTGTTTATCATTAATTACTTAAGGAACACTTATGGCCGGCATTGGTATTTGGCAACTCATTATTATTCTAGTTATTGTGTTACTTTTATTCGGCACAAAACGCTTAAAAAACTTAGGTGGTGACTTAGGTGGTGCCATTAAAGGCTTTAAAGGCGCCATGAAGGAAGGTGGAAAAAAATATGAGACGGATGCAGAAAATCCAAAATCTGTACAACACGATTCTGCTGATAAAAAATAAAACTGCTTTTGCCTTTCATTCGTTAACCGTTAACCCGCTTAAATATTATGCCAGCTGAAACAACAGACGACGAAGACGTCGTACAACCTGAATATAACCAACAAGCCACTTTTGTTTCACATTTAGTTGAACTTCGTACGCGTTTAATACACGCCCTGCTAGGTATGCTATTTGTGTTGCTGCCTTTATTACCGTTTGCCAATGAAATTTATGCCTATTTAGCGCAACCACTGCTAATACATATGCCGGAAGGCACAAGCATGGTGGCCATTGAAGTTATTTCACCTTTTTTAACGCCCTTCAAGCTCACCTTGATGTTATCGATATTCATCACCATTCCGTGGATTTTTTATCAAATTTGGTTGTTTGTTTCACCGGGCTTGTATTCGCGTGAACAAAAAATTGCCTTGCCATTAATCAGCATCGGTACTTTCTTATTTTATATGGGTATCGCGTTTGCCTACTACATCGTATTACCACTGATTTTCCAGTTTATAACGGCAACTGCGCCAGAAGGCGTTGCCGTGATGACAGACATCAGCAAATACTTAGATTTCGTTTTAACCTTATTCTTTGCCTTTGGGCTGGCTTTTCAAATCCCCATAGCCACCTTTTTGATGGTTAAAGCGGGCGCAACCACACCTGAAAAACTATCTGAAAAACGTCCGTATGTGGTGGTTGGGACCTTTGTTCTTGGTATGTTTCTAACACCGCCCGATGTAATTTCTCAAACCCTATTGGCCATACCCATGTGGCTGTTATTTGAGATTGGCCTATACGCATCTAAAAAGTTCATTAAACCAACTCAAAGCGCTTCAGAATAAATACCAAAGGGTAACCAACCCAACCGTTTGTTCATCAGCTCATCTTTTAAAAGCACATGACCCGCTGCTAAGCTGACTGGCCCGCTGTGCATACCCCCCCTTCTGTCTATTAGGCGTTACTGCTCCTGTAGAACAGCCTAACACGCCATTAAAACAATAATCTCCACAGAACAGATAATTAGTAGCAGTAAAGCCGCCAATATAACCGCAAAAAAAACCCACGAAAAACGTGGATTAGTTGGTTCACATGAACCTGAGGAGACTAAAATGTAGAACATACACTCTAACTGCGCTCAGTATAAAAAAAAAGCTTTGCGGTTTCTATAAGACTAAAGTCTCTAATGCCTGCCTTTTGTTATCGATTTTTGCTATTTAGTAATTTGTATTAAAAAAGCATTACGCGTTTCTTGATCTGCTTGATTCCACCAGTAAATCAACATGCTCGAAGCCGGCGTTGGGTGCGCACTAGCAGCAGCCGCAGGGGCTATTTTGCCGGAGATTGTTAGAACAGGAACAGCATTAACCCCTGTAGAACCGGTTAACTGAGCCATATCACTTTTTGGAGTTGCTGCTGGCTGGTCGTAGGTTTGTGTCATTTTTGCCCACGCACTGTTATCTTTCTTAACCATTAGAGCAATCTCTGCGTTAGCATCATCACCCTCACTGGTAACAACTTTTATTCTTGGGTCTTTGGCGTAATCACGCGGTGAAAACTTAATTGATGAATGAGGCACTAAACGGTAATTTTTACCTGCTTGCACATTTAAGGTAACCAATATGGGGTCTGAACGAATAAACTCCTCTACTCTTTGGTTACCTGCATCTTCAATTGCTACATCATATTTAAGTGCTATTTTGTGCTCACCTGGTGCTAATGCAATGATACGCGGCTTGTTAAAAAAACCGCCCACATCTTTGCCATCGACAGCTAAAAATTCGAATGACCTCGGAATCGTCAATTCTGATGCGCTTACATTAACAACAAAACCTATACATAAACTTAAAAGCACTATTAATTTGTAGTTCATAAAAATTCTTTATTTGAGTTATTTTTAAGAATTGTAGCATAGTTACACACCCTATTTTGCATGTAAAATTACTGTTTTTTTAATCAAAAAAGTCATTAAAAAAGCCCCTTAGCAAGCTAAGGGGCTTCACTTATTGCTTTAAAATTTAAACAATAAATTTAGGGTCATGACAAGTTACCTTAGAACGCGTATTTAGCAGATGCATGCAAACGAGTCAAGTTGCCGTCTTCGCCGTTGTCCAATTCACGTTCAGCATAAAGATACATAACACCCAACGTAACATTTTTCACTGGTGAATACATTAAGTTAACAGTGATGCTTTCTGAGCTACTTGTTGATGTAACAGGAACAGCAGAATCATAGTCAACATCTAAATCACTGTAGATAAGGCTAGAACGAACTTTGTCAGTCCACCAATGGCGATACGCCAAAGTAAATGCTGTTGTTGTAGATAAGTTAAGGTCTCCATTAGCATCTACTGTTCCATCAGCAGGTAATGCCAAACCAACATAACGACCTAAACCTTCACCATATTGAAAAGAATACTTAAGATCATCTTTACCAACGTTAAACTTACCTGTAAGACCAATACCATAGCCAATCTCAGATTCGTCTGTAGCAGGAATAGCTGGAGTAGCTAGAGTAGCTAGAGCAGTTGAAGTAGCTGGAGTAGCTGCAGTAGCTGCAGTAGCTAGACGAATATCAACAACCTCACGCAACAAACCGCTTAAACGCACATGCCCGAAGTCACCTTTCATTGTGTAGTTAGCCGTTAAGTCAGGTAAGTCACTGTCATCACGGTCTGTGCCGCCGTTATTAAATGCTTCAGGATTTTCTAACGCAATTTGAAAAGCGCCCGATGTGTAACGAATTTGTGGTTGACGGTTAAATACCACCGATTCAGACGCGGCTAAAAAGTCTACAGACTCTGGCAATGAACCAACGTCCATATAGGTTGACCATGTTTGGCCGAACAACCAATTGTCAAACTTGAAAAAAGCATGGCGCAAACGAGGGTTTGTGCTGTTTGAAATAATTTCATTACCAGCCGTACCCGCGCCACTCACTGGCATAAAATCAATTTCCAAGTAACCTAATAAAGAATGACCGTCAATTTTTTGTGATACTTTAAAGTTAATTCTAGATTCTTGCGCTGAGAAATCCAAATCATCACTATTTTCACCAGAACCTGCACCGCCACCATCTACATCCGTTGGTATTCTTCCTGGAAAGTAGAAAGCATTACCACCTGTGGTATCAGCAACATCTCCAGCTGAATAATCGGAGTTTATTGCATTTAACTTAAGGTAACCACCAATGCTAAAATCTGCTTTACCGGCCATTACATCTTTAAAGTTAATCGCGCTGGCCGTTATTGGTGACATGCCAATGACTGCCGCAGCCACTGCACCTGCTATTATTTTATTGTTCATAATGTTCCCCTTAAATTGAATTTGTCGCTATTCGACAATAGTAATTATATGCTTTGTTGTTAAAACAACACTTAGACTAAAGTCTAATATTTGTATCCATTACGCAATAACCTCTCGTGTTACATTTACTACAGTGATATTATTTTTTTACTGTTTTAAGGAAAGGCTATAATCAACCTCAATGAACTCGCCTTCTATTATTGTTGCTGACGATCACCCGATGTTTTGCGAAGCTGCCTCGCAGTTGTTGCAACGGCTATCGCCAGACTGTACTGTTTTAATCACCGACTCCATTAACAAAACCTTTAGTTTATTGCGCTCCAACGCCAATGTTACTTTAATTTTGTTAGACCTGAGTTTGCCTGACTCCGTTGGCCTTGAAGGGCTTGAGCGCCTTAAAAAAAGTTTTCCTGATATTTCTGTTGTTATTGTTTCTGCCACCAGCGATGTAGCTACCATAGCTCGCGCAATGAAGTCGGGAGCGATTGGTTTCGTGCCTAAATCCGAATCCATGAGCACCATGTCGGAAGCTTTTGAGGCAGCGCTAAAGCAACGCAAATGGGTGCCAGCCTATTATAAAGAACATGTTGATAAAAAAGCGGGAGATACAGTGTCTGTTTTTAACGATTTAACACCCACACAACTTAAGGTGTTAACGCATATGCGACAAGGTGAAAACAACAAAACCATTGCTAACGCCTTATTCATTACCGAAGCGACTGTAAAAGCCCACGTCACGGCTATTTTCAGAAAGCTAAATGTTAAAAACAGAACGCAAGCTGTGCTGATTACCGACCATTTAGATTTAACTTAATATGCGAAATATTTCTGCCGACGGCGTTACTCGCCACTCGGCTAATTCTTCATACAGGGTGGCTTTTAATAGCCTCGCATCGATGGGCTTGGCTAAGAAAAAGAATTCTGCCAACAAGGTTTCATCTTCAATACTCGCATTTTTTTCCGCGGTGATTAAGACCCCCATAAATTGATACTTATTGCATTCCCTGTAGTGCTGCAACACATCTAAACCCCGCCAACTGTCGCGCAGGTGGTAATCTGCCAAAATGATATTAAAACGTATCCCTTGGTCTAATAACGACAAATATTCTCGGTGATTTTTTGCCGTATACACGCTCGCGCCCCAACGCGTTAATAATTCGTCAATTGCTTGCGTAATAGCTGATTCGTCATCAATACATAGAACAACAAAGCCTTCGAGAAAACCATCCTCAATATGAGCTTCATCTACCCTACCAGCAATACAAATAATCCCCTCAGAAATAGGCACCGTTACATGAAAAACACTGCCTTGATTCAACACCGACCGCACCCCAATTGGGTGGTTTAATAAATCCGAAACACGCTTCGTAATCGCTAAACCTAGGCCCAATCCCTCTGTCAAACTGTCATCTAACTGAACATATTCATCAAATACCGTTTCAATATGATGTTCATCAATACCAATTCCAGAATCTCGCACCTCGATACAAAGTAAGCCTTTTCGCCGCCGACAAACTACCATCACTGACCCTCGTTTGGTGTATCTTATGGCATTACTGATAAAGTTTTGCAGAATACTACGCAACATATTACTGTCAGTCAGTATGTTGCAGTCCGCTCCGATAACTTTAAAACGCAAGCCTTTTTGCTTGGCGATTACGCTAAATTCATTATCTAACGCGTCTAATAACGTCTTTATTGAAATCACCTGAATCTCAGGATGCAGCGCCCCTGAATCTAACTTTGATATATCGACAAGCCCTTTTAATAGTGTCTTTGCACTCTCTAAAGAGCCAAGCGCATTATTAGCTAAACGACTGAGGTTACTGTCACCTTTGAGATCTTCTATCAACGCACCTAAGTACAATTTTCCAGCGCTTAATGGCTGCGCCAAGTCATGACTGACCCCAGCTAGAAACTTGGTCTTACTTTCCGTCTCGTTCTGAAGTCTTTTATTTAAGCGAGAAAGAATTTCTGTGCGTTGGTTCACTTTACTCTCTAAGTTCATGTTACTGATTTCGAGTTCGCGCTGAATGCGCTTCATCTCAGATATATCTGTGTAGGTTGTTACAAAACCTCCGTCTGGCAATCGGCTACCTTGCGTTTGAATAACCCGCCCATCTTGCCAAACACGTTCAAATATATACCCTAAGCCACTTCGCAAGTAATTTAGCCTTTTCTCTACCTCGCCTGAACGAGTGGATTCCCTTGTCTCAACTATAGTACGGTTAATATTGTATTCAATCAGCTGCTCGGCAGGCATACCCACTTTAATGAAATCGTCTGGGTAGGCGAACATCGCAAGGTAGGGTTTATTCCAAGCCACCAGACACAAATTATGGTCTACCACGCTGACCCCTTGGGAAATATTATCTAAACTGACTTGCAATAACTCACGATTGAATGTGATAGCTTGACTGGTTTGATCAAGTAAATTGACGATGTTCCCTGGTGCGTTGCTGCTTACACCTAATGCACTATTAAGTATGTTCTCAGCAGTAGCCGTACCAATGCTACCCGCGAGCATTAGCTCGGCTTGTTTTAATAATTCAACACTCGCTAAATCAGACCCTTTCAACTTAACGTGACTCTGTTCAAAAACCGTTAACATTCGCCTGGTTCGGCTATCGCCAACGAAACGCTGGCACAATTCAATTAGGTCGTTAACCGATAAATGCTCATTAGCTGTTGATTGATAGCTAACTGAAACTTCTGAGCCTTCGGTATATGAAGCGGCTTGCAACCTGTCCATTAAGCTATGTTTTGCACGCAACGAAAACAGCACGTAACAACCAATGTTTACGGCTAAACTCCAAAACACACCATGAGTTAACGTATCAGAAAAAACCACACCAAACAGTTGTTGAGGTGCGAGAGACTGCCAACCGAATAAACCCGCTGTGGCAAATGAGTCTGGGACAAATCTTGACCCCGCGAGTGTGGGCAATAAAAGCGTGTATAGCCAAACAGAAAACCCCGCCAGCAAACCAATCATTGCACCATTTTTATGCCCACCACGCCAATACAAACCTCCCACTATGAGCGGTGCAAATTGAATAGCCGCTGCGAACGATATTAACCCAATGCTCGACAGCGATTTGTCACCCAATGCAATGCGGTAGTAGCCATATGAAAAGGCAAGTAACACAAAAATTGTAATCCGCCGAACTAATAACATCGTTGGATAAAAATTATGTTTGTCGCGCTGATCTTTTAGCCTAAATAAAACGGGCAAAATTAAGTCATTAGAGACCATCGTGCTCAGTGCAACCGTGGCCATAATAACCATCCCTGTTGCCGCAGAAAAACCGCCCAAATAACTTAATAGAGCAAGTCCTTTATTACCATAACCCATTGGTAATGACAGGATGAATAAGTCAGCACTGTTGGTTGAATTGAACACCTGCAAACCCGCTGATGTTATCGGGATAACGGATATACTCACTAATAGCAAGAAAAGAGGAAAACCCCATTTCGCAACGCTCATTTCATCGCCCCTGCTCTCCACTGCAGCGACATGAAACTGACGTGGCAAACAAATTATTGCAGCCGCTGCCAATAATGCTTGAGTAAAAAACTGCACTGAAAATTGGCCTGCGCTATACGGCTCAAACAATATATCACTGACCTGCTGCGCAGATAGATCCGCTTCATCAACTATTATTAAGTACGATAATCCAGCAATAACGATTAATGAGGCCAGTTTAATAACTGCCTCAAAACTGATGGCGTTAATAATACCCCGGTGATGTTCCGTCGCATCAATGCGTCGAACACCAAATAATATTGAAAACACGGCTAAAATCAAGCCTAGATAAAATGCCGTATCGGACAATAAGAAAACACTTGCGCCACCGTTAGTTCTTCCCGCTAATAGATCAAATGCGTTGGACACAGCTTTTAACTGTAACGCTATATACGGAACGGTACCAATCAAAGCGATAACCGTTACCATGGAGGCCAGCGCTTGGTTTTTTCCATACCGTGTTGAAATAAAGTCAGCGATGCTGGTTGTTTTATGGCGTTTGCTTACCGTTATAAGTTTTTTAAGGAAAGGTGTGCAAAATACAAATAACAGCATTGGACCTAGATATATTGAAAAAAATTCCCAGCCAGATACTGCGGCCTTTCCAACTGAACCGAAAAATGTCCACGACGAACAATACACCGTCAGTGATAAAGTGAATATTAACGGCTGATAACGTGAGTATTGGCCTATCGGCTTCTTATCGCCCATAAAAGCGATATAAAACAAAATCGCCAAATAGATGGCTGTCATTATGACCAGTAGTGACGCGCTGATCATCGGGTTATTACTGCTCTATTAGACATTGGCTAAGATTATACAACATAGATAATGGATACTGACTTTTCCGAACACCAACATACCTTCTGTCAAAAAAATACCCAGCTTGGTTTTCCAAGCTGGGTATTTAAGTTTCTAGATAAGCGCCGCTATATGCAACAGTGCTTTTTTCTAAATAGCAAGATACTGCTCACGTAACTCCTTATTGTCTAACACTTCTTGCGCTGTTCCAGCGTAAACAATTTCGCCAGATTCCATGATGATGGCCTTATCAGAAAGTTTTAATGCTGCAACAGCATTTTGCTCAACGATAATGGTAGTAATGCCCATTTCTTTAATTTCGCGGACAATCCCTTCAATCTCTTTAACGATAGTAGGTGCCAAGCCTTCATACGGCTCATCAAGCAATAAAAGCTTAATACCTCTTGCTAAGGCACGAGCAACTGCAAGCATTTGCTGTTCGCCACCCGACAATGTAACGCCTTCTTGTGAACGACGTTCTCTTAATTTGGGAAAGTGATCATAAATACGGTCCAGGTCCCAACCAATTGGTTCTGAAATTTGCGAGATAATTAAGTTTTCTTCAACCGTGATACCAGGAATAATCCGACGATCTTCTGGTACCAATTGAACACCCGCACGAGCAGCTTCAAATGGCTTCATACCTGTTAAATCTTGCCCATCTAAAGTAATGGTACCTTTATGCACTTGCGGATCTTGCATTCTCGCAATCGCACTAAGTGCGGTTGTTTTACCTGCACCATTTCGACCTAATAATGCAAGAATTTCACCTTCCTTAATCTCAAAAGATATGCCTTGTACAATGTAGCTTTCGCCGTAATATGCATGCAAATCACTAACAGAAAAATATGCTTGATCACTCATTCTTCACTCTCCGTACCTAGATAAGCTTCAATGACTTTTGGATTACCCTTCATTTCATCAGGCGCGCCTTCAGCAATAATTCGGCCTTGTGCCAAACAACTAATATATTTTGATAACGAGAACACCACGTTCATATCGTGCTCAACAATCACCATCGTAATACCGCCTTTATCTGAAATACGCTGTAATAATTTAATCGTGTTTTCGGTATCAGCTCGTGCCATACCCGCTGTTGGTTCATCTAATAACAACAAATCTGGACCACGAGCCAAGCAAAGCGCCATCTCTAAGCGACGTTTATCGCCTCGTGAAAGATGGCTAGCGATGATTTTGCGCTGCTCAAATAAACCAACGTCGTTTAGTGTTTCCTTCGCAAGGTCAATACACGGCTTTGCAGAGCTGGGCGTTTCAAATACATTGAAAGCATAAGCACCATCTCGCGCAGCGTAAGCCGCAATCGCGACATTCTCCAACACACTCATATCATCAAAAATAGCTGGCGTTTGGAAAACACGTGACAAACCCATTTGGTTAATCTCATATGGTGCTTTACCAAGTACAGGCTGACCTTTAAATAATACGGTGCCGACATCAGGTTCTAGCAAGCCTACTAACACGTTCAATAACGTTGATTTACCCGCGCCATTAGGGCCAATTAAAGAGTGAATCGTACCTTCTTCAACTGTTAAGTTCGCATCCCCGAGTGCGGCAAGACCACCAAAGTTTTTTGATACATCTTTAATCTCTAAGATAGCCATGGTTATTTACTTCCGCCCATTAACTTTTTCTTTATTTTACTACCCGCTTCAACAAAACCTCCCGGTAAGAAAATAACGGTTAACATAAATATAGCACCCAGCACGAGCAACCATTGCTCTCCAATCGTTACCGATACAACGTTTTCAAAGTACAGCATAAAGGCCGCACCTAACATTGGGCCAAATAAAGTACCTACACCACCTAATACCGACATAATCACAACTTGGCCAGATAAATGCCAACCCATAAATTCAGACGCTACGTATGGTTCGTAAACAATCATCAACGCACCGGCAACACCTGCGTAAACCGCACTGATAACAAAGCCCATTAACTTGTAACGCGCCACATGAACACCGGTATATTCCAAGCGTACTTGGTTAGACTTAATCGCTTTTAACATCAAGCCAAATGGCGAACTAATAATACGGCGAGCGATGTAATACATAACAATCGCAACAATCACGGTTAGATAAAAAACGTTATCGCCTTGCATTTTTAGCCCGAACAACATGGGTGTTGGTAAGCCGGTTAGGCCGTTATCACCACCCGTCCAATCTTGCAGGGTTGAAAGCACCATACTGTGTAGCATTTCACCAAACGCCAAGGTGAGAATCGAGAAGTAAATACCCGTTCGCTTTAACGTTAAGAAACCAATAATAAATGCCATAATAATCGCAGAGATAACCCCAACCGCAATAGCTGGTAAAATATTATCTGAATAATGCAACAGCATCAGGCCGGTAAAATACGCCGAAGTTCCAAAGAATGCCGCGTGACCAAAAGATAAGAAGCCCATATAGCCAAGTAAAATATCAAAGCCAATAGCAAAAATTATCCAAATAACAATTTTTGTGTCCAATCCACTGTAGCCACCTACATATTCAAACCAGAACGGCATGGTAAGCAGAACAGCAGCAAACGCACCAACTGGCAATATGTCTTTTTTATAAAAAGCTGAATTTGCTGAATTCATTCCATTACCCCTTTTTGACCCATAAGACCACGAGGTCTAAACAGTAGAATTAAAATAGCAATTAGATACACAATAATATTAGCCAAGGCCGGTATCGTTGCGCTAAAGCTAATAGCTAAGCCTATAATGAAAGAGGCTAGTACAGCGCCAGGCAAAGAGCCCATTCCGCCAATAACCACCACAAGGAAAGATGGCACCAAGAATACCATGCCAATACCAGGGTCAACCTGTGTTACTGGACCACCCCACACACCGGCTATACCTGCTATGCTCACACCCAGCGCAAATACGATAGCAAAACGTTGTGAAATATTAATGCCTAACAGCCTTAGCATTTCTGAATCACGCATACCTGCTCTAACGACCAAGCCGAAAGTTGTGAATTGTAATAATGCAAATAAGCCCGCCACTGTTATTAGTGAAACTGCCGTGAGAATTAACCGCCATTTAGGATATGCCACAAAGCCTTCTAAGAAGGGAAGGTAATCATGCAAGCGCATAATGCCTGAACCCCAGTCTGGTGTAGCAAATGGGAGGTTGTTGGCACCGAAGCCCCATTTTAATGCTTCTTGTAAAACAATCGCTAAACCGAATGTAACGAGAATTTGATCGGTGTGCGGTCGCGTATAGAAAAAACGGATAAGTCCTCGTTCCATCGCCAAACCCAGCACAAACAAGATAATGGGAACCAGCACAATTGCCATGCCCCAACCACCCCATTCTGCTTGTGAAATAACAACGCCAAGATAAGCTGCCACCATAAACATAGCACCATGCGCGAAGTTAACAACGCCCAAAGTGCCAAAAATCAAAGCCAACCCTAACGAAATAAGCACATAAATTGCGCCTAATTGAATACCTGTTAGAAATTGTAAAAATATACTATTAATCATAATTCCCCTCTCTCATCCAATTTTGCTGAATGTAGAGTACCTTACTTATCTAAAAAAAGCATGACCCTATCTATATAGAGCCATGCTTAATCACTACAACCTACTTAAGCTGGCTTGTAAGGTCCAAGCTCACCTTTAAATGTGTTTACTGGATAAGCCACATCGTCTGCTTTGACAGTCGCGTGGATATTCAACAAGTCATATTTGCCAGTTGATTTAGCCTTCGAGTTACCTTGTACAACCAAGATATCACGCATACATTGATGATCTTCACCACGGTATAGTGTGTCACCTGTACCTGTACCTGAGAATTTAAAGTCTTCAAGCGCTTTAATAACTGCTGGTGGGTAGAAAGTACCTGCCATTTCACATGCATTCGCATATAGAAGTGTTTGGCAATAAGCAACGTGAGCTGCCTGTGATGGTGGAGAGTTATTAGCAGCTTCAAACGCTTTAACAAATGCCTGCGAACCTGCATCTTTTTGTTTCCAAGACCATGACGCTGTGCCGTACACGCCTTCAACGTTATCAATACCCGCACCCTGAGCCATTAAACGACTATACAATGGAACAACAATTTCCATTGTTTTGCCATTTTTTTGTAACTCACGCATGCCGAATGATACCGCTTGCGTTAATGAGTTAACCATGTTCTTACCATAGTGGTTAAGCACCAATACGTCAGCATCAGAGTTTAATACCGCTGTTAAGAACGCTGAAAAGTCAGTTGATTTTAACGGTGTCATAATATTTTGAACCGTTGTCCATCCTTCTTTCTCAGTGAAGTCTCTCATTGACTCGAATTGGGTATGTCCCCACGAGTAATCGGCTGATAAATGAAATGCACGGCGATCTTTACCGTATGCCTTTGACAAAACCGGCGCTAACGCTTTACCTGTCATATAAGCATTGAAGAAGTAGCGGAAACCATAACGACGTTTGTCTTTACCTGTTGTGTCGTTTGAGTGTGTTAACGCATCCATAAAGATAACGCCAGTTTCTTGCGCTAAGTATTGCTGAGCAATCGCTGTTGCACTAGAAGAACCACCAGACCACATGATAACGCCATCACGGTCAATCATACGACGTGCAGATGTACGTGCAGCATCAGGATTTGTTTGTGTGTCACCTGTTACGTATTCAACTTTTTTACCTAAAACGCCGTTACCTTTCAATGAAGAAGGCTTCAGTGTTTCCAGCATGCCACCACCGTTGTTCAAATGTTCTACCGCTAATTTATAGCCGCGTAGTTCATCCGCACCCTCATCGGCATATGCGCCAGTTTGAGGTACGTTAAAACCAAACTTAACAGTTGAGCCCTTTACAGGGTAGTTACCAATTGCTTCTTCTGCCCACGCATCTTTCATAAAAAACATAGGTGTTGCAGCAGCAGTAGCTACGCCACCGCCTGTTTTTAAGACGTCTCTACGCGTCCAGATTTTCTTTTCATTCTTAATGTCTGTCATTTCTTTCTCCTAAAATTTCTTCATTATTTGCTGCAATACCAAGATAGCAATACGCAACTTAATTTGTAAATGCAGATAGTCTCGTTACCGTATACCATTTACACAGAGAAACTATAGCAATTTTTAGGAGTCCGACCTATACGACTAAAGTTTAATATCGCTAAATTTATGCAGCTGTTTTACTACACAAAATAAATGCTTTTGACGGAGCGCTATCTATTCATCTGGAAAAGATTTGAAGGCGTTTTTTTCGATACTTCGAATGTTAGACGTCTTGAATTCACATCATAAGTGCAACACTCGTTAGTTGGTCAAAAGGGTATATTAACCACTCTTTAATCCGACAAGAAAAAGGAGTGAAACATGAAAAAATATACCCAATTGACCTGCGAACAAAGAT
>LWTN01000207.1 GCA_002101225.1 Cycloclasticus sp. symbiont of Poecilosclerida sp. M
TTAAGTGAGCGTGAATTACAAATTGCGACAAAAATAGTTGATGGGCATAAAGTGGCTGATATAGCGTTAGAATTATCAATAAGCCAAAAAACAGTTAACACCCATCGCTATCGCTTGCACGAAAAGTTGGGTATCGAGAATGATATTGAATTGGTTTTATTAGCAGCGAAAAATGGAATGCTTGGAAACATCTAAAATTTTCGCATTCCCCCTCGTCATCAAACACATCATAGGTTAAAATTCGCGCTCGCTTTAAAAGCGAAGTCAGTTGAAATGCCTGGGTGGTGAAATTGGTAGACACACGGGACTTAAAATCCCGCGGCTTTAACGGCCGTGCCGGTTCGATTCCGGCCCCAGGCACCATTGAATGCAAAAAACCCAACTCGATTAGTTGGGCTTTTTTTGTACCAATTGTGCGCTAATTTAGTTAACTATAGCCAATAATTCTACATCAAATATTAAGGCCGAACCCGCCTTAATTGACCCCATATTGCTATTGCCGTAGGCCAGTTGACTGGGGATGAAAAACCGTGTTTTCTCACCCACTACCATTAACTGTAGCCCTTCTGTCCAGCCCTTTATAACTTGGTTTAGGCCAAATGTCGCCGGCTCTCCGCGATCCACAGAGCTGTCGAATACGGTGCCGTCAATGAGCGTTCCGTGGTAGTGAACGGTTACTTTGTCAGTAGCACCAGGATGTTTATCGCCTGTGCCAGCGTTAAGCACAAGGTACTGCAAGCCAGAAGTTGTTGTAGTGACCCCTTCCTTTTTTGTATTTTGTGCGAGGAAGGCAATCCCGGCGTCGTTGTTATCTTTAAAACTCGAGCTACTCGGTAGCATTCCGCGTTGAAATATAAAGTAAACCGCGGCAATAACAGCGAGGATAATAATAATTTTCATGCTAACGTCTTATTTAATAACGGCTAGCTTAGACATGACTTTCTTAACACCTTTGATAGTTCTTGCAAGGCGGACAGCCCGCGTAGCGAGTGCAGAAGATTTAACGTGGCCATGTAAGGTCACTACGCCACGATAGGTGTCTACATTGATATCAAAGGCATCAATTTGGTCATCTTTTATTAGGGTCGTTTTAATGCTCGCGGTAATGGATACGTCATCCGCAATCACGCCAATTTTACGTTCGTCAGTACCTATTGTATAACCCCCAGCACCTGCTCCACCAACCAATGCAGCTGTACAACCCTGCAAAAAGATAAAAGCAATCAAGATAGATAGAAATAGGTTTTTATGGTTCACAACAAGCGTCATTTTTGAGTTTATTGGGTTTTTCTTACTATAACCTTTTTCTTTGTTTTTTTGTCGCCTGCTTATTTAAAGTGGCTAAACGTTTTAATTTCTCACCAATTTTTATTTCTAAACCACGCTCAACCGGTTGGTAATACGTTTGCCCAACAAGTTCGTCAGGCAAGTAAGTCTCACCTGCTGCAAACGCATCGGGTTCGTTGTGGGCATAACGGTATCCTTCATTATACTCGGCATCTTTCATTAACTTTGTCGGCGCATTACGGAGGTGGTTCGGGACCTCTAATGTGCCGGTTTTGTTAATAACGCTACCGACGGTATTGAAGGCGTTATACACGGCGTTGCTTTTGGCCGCGCAAGCCAGATAAGTAATAGCTTGCGCTAAAGATAGCTCACCTTCTGGACTACCGAGCCGTTCTTGTGCTTCCCAAGCATTGAGAGTGATTTGAAGCGCCCGCGGGTCGGCGTTGCCAATATCTTCTGATGCTATACGCACTAAACGGCGTGCAATGTAGAGCGGATCGCATCCACCGCTTAGCATCCTTCTAAGCCAGTAAATGGAACCATCTGGGTCGCTGCCTCGAACTGACTTATGCAAAGCTGAAATCTGGTCATAAAAATAATCACCGTGGTTGTCAAAGCGTTTAAAAGCGCCTTTTATCACTTCTTCAACAAGAGAAAGGCTGATTGTTGATTCGCTGGATGTTTCGCACAGCTGATTGCAAAGCTCTAAATAATTCAGCAAGCGCCTTGCATCACCATCGGCTGCCTGCACTAGACGCTGCTCAGCCTCTTGGTTTATAGCAATAGACGTAGAGTTTTTCGTCTCATCTTCAATTGCTTGATGAAGGATTTCAGTAAGGCTTTCTTCCTGAAGCGGTTTTAGGATGTAAACACGGGCACGTGAAAGCAACGCATTATTGAGTGAAAACGATGGGTTCTCGGTCGTTGCACCTATAAAAGTAAAAACGCCCGCTTCTATGTGTGGAAGAAAAGCGTCTTGTTGGGCCTTATTAAATCGATGTACCTCATCGATAAATAAAATGGTGTTCTTGCCTTCTTCTTGGCGGTTTATTTCGGCTTGTTTAACGACTTCACGTATATCCTTAACGCCTGCCAATACAGCGGAGTGTGCAATAAAGCAGGCTTTTGTTTGTTGCGAGATAATACGTGCGAGCGTTGTTTTGCCAACGCCAGGTGGCCCCCATAGAATAAATGAATGAAGTTGGCCGCCAGTAATCGCTTCGTAGAGTGGCTTTCCAGGTGTAATGAGGTGTTCTTGTCCTGCGAAATTATCTAGGGACTGTGGCCGAACACGGTCTGCAAGCGGCTCCATTACAGGAGGTTATTCTTCAAAAACATCGGCGCCTTTGGGAATAGAAAATTCAAACAGCGCCTCATCAATGGGCGTGTTTATTGAAACGTTTGATAGTAATAAGCGCGTGGTTTGGCCAAACTGATCGTGTAGATTCATTTTGTTTAATAAGCCTGACTTAAAGCCCATCTCTATTGATTCGAAGCTCGTGGTTTCTTTTTTAGGCACCAATTTAAGCCAAACTAAATTATCGGTTTTATTGAGCTGTTCAACTGTAAATATATCTTCAATTGGAATGCCACCGAGAATCACAGAAAGCGGCGACGTATCAACGGTATTGGCGATATTTTTAATGGTCACCTGCTCTAAGTCTTCGTCGTAAAACCATACTTTTAAGCCGTTAGAAACAATCTTTTGTACATAGGGGCTGGTGTAGTTCCAGCGGAATTGCCCTGGTTTTTTAACCCAAAATTCACCTGTGGCGCTTTGCGAGGAAACGTTGTTTTCGCTCACAATTATTTGCGTAAATTCTGCATGTAAACGGGTGAATTTATCTAAGAAATTTTCGAGCATTTGTCGCGCTGTGTCAGCGAAAAGAGAACTGCTAGAGAGCAATAAAATAATTAATAAGGAGTGCTTCATAAAATATTTAAAAGTCATGACCTGTGTTTTAAAGTTCCGGTGGTGGCGGCGCGAGAACATCGCGAGAGCCGTTTGATTGGAGTGGGCTTACAACGCCGACGCGTTCCATTTCTTCTATCATTCTTGCTGCACGGTTGTAGCCAATTTTTAACTGGCGTTGCACACCGGATATGGAGGCGCGGCGTGTTTCTGTAACAATGCGTAGTGCTTGGTCGTACAACTCATCCACGTCATCAGATGCGCCAAACGCCGAATTATCGCCGCCCTCAGACGGATTTAAAATACCTTCTATGTAATCAGGCTTGCCGATCTTCTTTAGTTGTTTAACGACCTTGTGTACCTCGTGGTCATCAACAAAAGCACCGTGCACGCGTTGTGGCATGCCTGTGCCGGGTGGCAAATACAGCATATCGCCATTACCCAGTAGGCTTTCAGCCCCGCTTTGATCCAAAATAGTCCTAGAATCAATTTTTGAGGACACCTGAAAGGCAATACGCGTGGGGATATTTGCCTTAATCAAGCCCGTTAATACATCAACAGATGGGCGTTGCGTAGCAAGAACCAAGTGAATACCAGAAGCGCGTGCCTTTTGAGCTAGTCGTGCGATTAATTCCTCGACCTTTTTACCGACCACCATCATCATATCGGCAAGTTCGTCAATAACGATAACGATTTTAGGTAATTCTTCCAGCGTATCCGGCTCTTCATCGACACGTAGAGGATGTGGTTGCCATAATGGGTTCGTATAAGGACTGCCTTTTTCTATTGATTCGCGAACTTTTTTATTGAAGCCGCTAATGCTCCTAACGCCTAAAATGGCCATAAGCTGATAGCGTCTTTCCATTTCTGCCACCGCCCAGCGTAAGGCATTAGAGGCCTCTTTCATGTCCGTTACAACGGGCGTTAAAAGATGGGGTATGCCCTCGTATACTGATAGCTCTAGCATTTTAGGGTCAATCAAAATCATACGAACCTGACTGGGTGTGGACTTATAAAGTAGGCTTAAAATCATCGCATTAATGGCGACCGATTTACCGGAGCCCGTTGTACCCGCAACGAGCAAGTGAGGCATTTTCCCAAGATCAGCAACCGTTGGCTGGCCAGCAATGTCCTTGCCTAAAACGAGTGTCAATGAGGATGAGGATTTCTCATAAGCTTCTGATGATAAGACTTCACTCAAGCGTACGATTTCGCGCGATTCATTCGGTATTTCCAGTCCGATAACCGACTTGCCTGGAATCACCTCAACGACTCTCACGCTATGGGTTAGCATCGACCTCGCTAAGTCTTTCGCCAGCCCACTTATTCTGCTGGCTTTAATACCCGGCGCAGGCTGTAGTTCAAAGCGCGTGATTACGGGTCCAGGGTGAACAGCAACCACATTGACCTCAACACCGAAGTCTTCGAGCTTGATTTCAACGAGCTTAGAAAGGGCTTTCAACGCTTCTGGAGAATAGCCATCTGCTTGGATTTCCGCGGCATCTAAGAGCGATAAAGTGGGTAACCCTGTGTTGCCACCCTCATCGAAAAGCTGTGTCTGACGTTCTTTATCCAAACGATCGCTGGCTTTAAACTCACGGATAGTTGGCTCAACACGAGTTGTCTGTTTAGCTAAAAGTTTGGCGTTCTTGCGCGCAAAACGACTGGTTCTTTTCAAACGGGCACTTTCAGATGTTTTTCTTTCTTTTGATTCGTCCGAATATTCTTTAGCTAAACCGATTGTGTGCAATACGAAGTACCCAAGCTTATCCATTAAGTTTAGCCATGAAAGCCCCGTAGAAAGGGTAATGCCGACTATGAATATACAAAATAGTAGTAAGGTGGCGCCCTCGAAGGCAAATAGGCTAGTTAATAACCCGCTGAGTTCTAAGCCAATAATGCCACCCGGTGTGCCCGGTAGCGCGACCCAATTTTGATAATAATGTAATTCCAGTAAACCAGAACCAGCAATTACGAATGCGATTGAGCTAATCCATTTGATAATGTGTAGTGAATGACTCTCGGCTTTTTTCTCACGAACGCTCTGTAAAAACCCCCAGGCGCCACTAAACAGCATCAACGGGAAAGCAAACGCCATGATGCCGACAATTGAAAAGATAAAATCAGCGGTCCATGCGCCAACAGAGCCGGTTAGATTAGTAACGGGCAATCCTGCTCCGCTATGCGTCCAACCGTGGTCATTAACATCAAAACTGAATAAAGCACCCATTAAAAGCAAGCCAAGTGCGAGAAGCATAAAGAATGCTGATTCTCGGAATAGCTCTACCGCCCTTAAATGGGCTTGAGATACTTCAGGTATTTTATTTTTTGTCGCAGCCAAAGTTTATTTAGTTTCTAGTTTATGAATGTAAGCAATTGTTTAATATATATTAAAAAGTTATCTAAATCAAAGTAATGATTGCCCATTTTTGGTGTTTATGGCTGCACGCATTATCGCATCATTATCAAACCAATTGTCTACAGATAGACGTTCAATGTAAGCAGGTAATAGTACTGAAAGCGCTTGTGTGGCGGTTCTTGGTACAGCGCCTGGCATATTGGTTACGCAAAAGTGGGTTACGCCCTCTTCTACATAGGTGGGTTGTTCATAGCTTGTGGGTCTTGATGTTTCGATACACCCCCCCTGATCAACAGAAATATCGACAATAACAGAGCCGTTACGCATGCCTTTAACGTGCTCACGACGTATAAGCCGAGGTGTTCTTTCCCCTGCAATGAGCAAGGCGCCAATGAGTACGTCGGCTGATGTAACCCAAGCTAGGCCAGTTTTTATGTCATTAGAGGTTTCAATCAACGGGTCTAAACTATTTAAATAATCCAAGGCCGCAACGCTTTTGTCGTAGACGCGTACTTGGGCACCTATGTTTTTAGCTAATAAAGCGGCTTGCCTACCCGCAGAGCCAGCACCAAGAACTACAACGCAACCTTTATCTGTAGCATCTAATCCACCTAATAACTGGCCTGAGCCCCCTTGGGGCAGGTGAAGTAGGTTGCTAGCCACTTGTACGGCTAGTTTTCCCGCAATTTCGCTCATCGGTTTGAGTAAAGGCAATTGCTTGTTTTCAGCAACCATTTCAAAAGCTATGGTAGTAGCCCCTGATTTAACGAGCATATCTTGCAAATCTTTATTCGCAGCGAGGTGTAAAAAACAAAATAAAGTGTGTTTTGGCTCTAATAAAGGCACTTCACAGGGCAAAGGATCTTTCACCTTGATAATCAATTCAGCTGCTTGGTAGAGCTCTTTAGCCGTATCGCAAATACCGACCCCTAGATCTTGATATTCGGCATTTTTAAAACCACTTAAGACGCCAGCATCACTTTCAAGATAAAGCCTATGACCCTTAGCAATAAGGAGCTTGCAGGCCAATGGTGTTAACGCGACTCTGCCTTCAAAAGGCTTAATTTCTTTGGTGATACCTATTTTCATCTGTTTACTTCTTTACCTCGTTAAATCTTATAGCCATACTACTTCACTTTTAAAATAAGCTAGTCACAAATACAACGTTTAATTCAGGAGTTAGCCATGAGCGAGATCTCACACCACCGATTAATTATTTTAGGCTCAGGCCCAGCTGGCTATACCGCTGCTGTCTATGCTGCCAGAGCCAACCTGAACCCTCTATTAATTACGGGTATTGAACAAGGTGGCCAGCTAACGACGACGACGGATGTTGATAACTGGCCAGGTGGCCCAGAGGGGCTACAAGGCCCCGCGATGATGGAACAAATGAAGGAGCACGCAGAGCGCTTCGATACCCAAATTCAAATAGACCATATCCATACAACTGAGTTAGAACAACGGCCCTTTAAGTTAACCGGCGATCAAGGTACGTACACCTGTGATGCATTGATTATTTGCACCGGCGCATCAGCCAAATATTTGGGCTTAGAATCAGAAGAAGCCTTTAGAGGCAAAGGTGTGTCGGCTTGCGCAACCTGCGATGGTTTTTTCTATAAAAATAGGAAAGTCGCGGTTATAGGGGGCGGTAATACGGCAGTTGAAGAAGCGTTATACCTCTCTAATATTGCAGATCACGTCACCGTTATTCACCGTAGAGATTCTTTCCGTTCAGAAAAAATTCTTGCCGATAAGTTAATGAAAAAAATTGAAAGCGACAATATATCGGTTGAATGGTTCAACGAGTTAGATGAAGTGTTGGGCGATGATATGGGCGTTACCGGTATGCGCATTAAAAATGTTAATGATGATTCAACCAAGACACTAGAGCTAGAAGGCATTTTTGTTGCCATTGGACACTCCCCAAACACCCAAGTTTTTGATGGGCAATTAGACGTCAACAAAGGTTATTTATCAGTGAGCGGCGGTAGCGCAGGTAACGCGACACAAACCAGTATTGAAGGCATTTACGCTGCGGGCGATGTGGCTGACTCAGTTTATCGCCAAGCTATTACATCAGCGGGTTCGGGATGTATGGCGGCGTTAGACGCAGAAAAGTATCTTGATAACCTTGATGTATAAACCTTACCGATAAAGACAGATGCTCTGTTGGTTAGACTCGAGTGACGACAAAGCTCCCTTCCCAGCTTTAGAAGATGCACTAGAAGAACCCAACGGTTTATTGGCTGCTGGCGGTTCGTTGCGTCCAGAACGTTTAATGGCGGCCTACAGGCAAGGTATATTTCCTTGGTTTGATGAGAGGCAACCTATTCTTTGGTGGTCTCCAAATCCAAGGATGATTGTATTGCCCGATAAGCTTCATATTTCAAAAAGCCTAAAGAAGCACATCAAAAACACATCTTTTAATTGCACTTTTGATCAGGCTTTTGCGCAGGTCATAGAGGCGTGTGCAGAAACGCGCGAAGACGGGCATGGAACCTGGATAACGGACGATATGCTTCAGGCCTATAATAATTTGCACCATCTCGGTCACGCGCACTCTATTGAAGTGTGGGATCAAGATGAATTAGTTGGAGGTTTGTATGGCGTGAATATCGGCCAAGTATTTTTTGGAGAATCTATGTTTAGCCGGCATTCTAATGCATCTAAGCAAGGCTTTGCCTATTTATGTCAGCAGCTAACGCATTGGGGCTATCAATACATTGATTGTCAGATAAAATCGGAGCATTTAGAAAGCCTTGGCGCACATGAAGTTTCGAGGGCTACATTTCGCCAAGCTTTAGATGAATATTGCCCAAAGACTCCGTTAAACAGCGCTTGGGTGAAAGAGTAAGCTCATGATAAATAAAGATAGCGCGGTACAACGCTCCTTACCGCTGTATATATCGGCGCCTCAGGCCTGTGAATATTTAGCAGATGAAGTGGCGCAAAATATCTTCATTTCGCCAGATGTAGACATGAATGCCGAATTATACGAACACTTGCTAGGCGTCGGATTTAGGCGCAGCGGAAAATTCGTCTACCGACCTCGGTGCGAAACGTGCAAGGAATGTATTCCATGCCGCGTGCAAGCCAATCAATTTCGACCGTCACGCAGCCAAAAACGCGTACTTTCAACAAATAAGGACTTGGCAGTTCAGAGCATGAGTGCCGCTTTTAGCGCGGAACACTACGAGCTGTATTTAAAGTACCAGCGGCATAAGCACCCAGGCGGAAACATGGAAACCTTTAGTGAAGAGGCTTATGAGGAATTTATATGCCAATCATTAGGCACCAGTGCCTTTCTTGAAACGCGTTTAGACGATAAGTTGCTTGCGGTTGCTGTTACGGATGTTTTCAGTAATTCATTGTCAGCGGTCTATACATTTTTTGATCCGAAACACCTAAAAAGAAGCCTGGGCACTTTCTCTATTTTAAAACAAATAGAAAAGGCGCAACAACTGGGTAAAGATTATCTCTATATGGGCTACTACATCGAGGCTTGCTCAAAAATGTCATATAAACCCAACTTCAAACCCGTTGAGTTTTACTTAGATGAAACTTGGCAAGCTAAAATAGAATAAGCCTGCTTGCCGAACTATTTATGGATAATAAAACAGCCTAGGTATAAATAGTGTAAAATCGCGCACCAGACGGGCTTGTCGCAAAGCAATACAGAAAGGCACGGCCCGACAATCTAAATAAAAAGCAATATTACGAGACTATAAATGGCAAAAGAAGATCAAATAGAAATGGACGGTGTTGTTAAGGAAACCCTACCCAACACAATGTTCCGTGTTGAGTTAGAAAACGGACACCTAATTACAGCCCATATTTCTGGAAAAATGCGTAAGAACTATATTCGTATTTTGACAGGCGACAACGTTAAAGTTGAAATGACGCCTTACGATTTAACCAAAGGCCGTATTACTTACCGGGTTAAATAGCCTTTATTCTTGGCTAACTAGTTTTTTAACGTCTTCCGTAATTAAAAACTCAAGGTTTTCGCCTTTCAAGAAAACCTTCACGCTTCCACCGTTCACCAACTTACCAAACAACAGCTCGTTCGCGAGCGGTTTTTTAATGTATTCCTGAACGGTACGCTCCATCGGTCTTGCGCCCATTTTGGCATCGTATCCTTTTTTCGCCAGCCAGTTACGCGCCTCAGGTTCTAAAGTAACCGTCACGCCTTTTTCGTGCAATTGAGCCTCAAGTTCAAAGATAAACTTGTCGACTACGTGCACAATCATGTCTTCATTAAGCGCTTTGAATTGAACGATTGCGTCTAAGCGATTACGAAATTCAGGTGAAAACGACTTCTCAATCACTTTTAAGCTATCGGACGTGTGCTCTTGTTCGGTAAAGCCAATGGACGCCCTGCTACCTTCTTGTGCGCCGGCGTTTGTCGTCATAACCAGTATTATGTTTCTAAAATCAGCTTTTCTGCCGTTATTATCGGTTAACGTGCCATGATCCATTATTTGTAACAAAATGTTGAAAACGTCTGGATGGGCTTTTTCAATCTCATCCAAAAGCAGTACGGCGTAAGGGTGTTTATTGATTTCTTCAGTAAGTAACCCACCTTGATCAAATCCAACATAGCCCGGTGGAGAACCGATTAAACGCGATACGGTATGCCGCTCCATATATTCGGACATATCAAAACGGATTAAATTGATGCCCATTACCTTAGCAAGCTGGCGGGTTAACTCTGTTTTACCCACGCCAGTAGGGCCAGAAAATAAGAATGACCCAACGGTGCGCTCCTCGTTGCCAAGCCCGGCTCGGCTCAATATAACGGCATTAGAGAGCTTCTCAATCGCCTCGTCTTGTCCGTAGACGACTAATTTAAGGTTGCGCGCCAAGTCTTTAAGTTTTTCTTTATCTTGAGTTGAAATATTTTTTTCAGGAATGCGGGCAATTTGCGCGACAATTTTTTCAATATCAGTCGTTTGCAGAACTTTTTTGCGGTCTTTTTCTGGCAGCAAATGTTGTTTAGCCCCTGCTTCGTC
This sequence comes from Cycloclasticus sp. symbiont of Poecilosclerida sp. M, assembly GCA_002101225.1. Lineage (GTDB taxonomy): Bacteria > Pseudomonadota > Gammaproteobacteria > Methylococcales > Cycloclasticaceae > Cycloclasticus. The sequence continues at coordinate 10,571 of LWTN01000207.1, forward strand.
GAGCACATCAATCGCTTTATCGGGTAAGAAACGGTCGTTAATATAACGGTCTGCCAGTTTTGCGGCGGTTTCAAGGCTATCGTTGCTATATTTAATATCGTGGTGGTTCTCGTAGCGGGATTTAAGCCCGCGTAATATTTGAATCGTGTCATCAACAGACGGCTCGTTAATATCGATTTTTTGAAAGCGCCTCGCTAAAGCGTGGTCTTTTTCAAAAATACCTCTAAACTCTTTATAGGTTGTAGACCCTATGCAGCGTAATCCACCCGATGCTAGCGCGGGTTTAATCATGTTTGAGGCGTCCATAACGCTGCCAGATGCTGAGCCAGCTCCGATTATGGTGTGTATCTCATCAATAAATAAAATACTGCGTTCTTCTTGTTTAAGTTGGCTAATTAAGCCTTTTAAACGCTTTTCAAAATCGCCACGGTATTTCGTGCCGGCGACTAGAGAGCCCATTTCCAAAGAGTAAATGGTCGTATCTAACAATATCTCTGGCACCTCAGCTAGCGTGATTTTTAACGCTAGCCCTTCGGCAATTGCGGTTTTACCCACACCCGCCTCACCGACTAATAGGGGGTTATTTTTACGACGGCGACACAAGGTTTGGATTGTACGTTCGAGTTCCTTTTCACGGCCAATTAGCGGATCAATTTTTCCCAGTTCCGCTTGCTCGTTTAAATTCGTCGTGTATTTGCTGAGCGGGTCGCTGCCCTCGCCCTTCTCGTCTTGCGCTACATCCACGTACTCACCGTTATCATCTTCGTCGGTTTTGGCGATGCCGTGCGAAATAAAGTTAACAATGTCTAAACGAGAAACACCTTGTTTATCCATTAAGTAAAGGGCGTGAGAGTCTTGTTCGCTGAAAATTGCGACCAGTACGTTATACCCTGTCACTTCTTTTTTATCCGAAGACTGCACGTGAAACACAGCGCGTTGTAGTACACGCTGAAAACCAAGCGTGGGTTGAATTTCTCGGTTTATATCAGCAGGAATAAGGGGTGAAGAGTCATTGATGTATTGTTCAAGTTCGCTACTGAGTGTTTCGATATCGCCGCCCGCTGCTAGAAAAACATCGCGAGCCGAGGGGTTGCTCATCAGCGCTAATAACAAGTGTTCAACGGTAATAAATTCGTGCCGTTTTTCATGCGCTTGCTGAAACGCGCTGTTTAATGAAGCTTCTAAGTCTTTATCTAACATGGGCTTACTCCATTTCCATTGTACACTGTAACGGGTGCTGATTAGCTTGTGAGTACGCTTGCACATAGTTTACTTTAGTTTCTGCAATTTCTTTAGAAAAAATGCCGCAAATGCCAACTCCGTTTAGGTGTACGCTCATCGTAATTTTAACGGCCTCTTCATGGTCTTTATGGAAAAACTTTTTTAGTGTAGCGACCACAAAATCCATCGGTGTAAAATCATCATTAAGCAATAAAACCTTATACATCGACGGTTTTTTCAATTTAGGCCGAGCCGCTTCTACCGCTAGTTCGCCGTCATCGTCGTGTTCAAAAGGTTCGTTAGGCATGCTCAAAGTTACTTAATAAAGGTGTTAGTTATTTTGACAGAAAAACACAGGCTTGTTCTATAAATGGCGTCTCGGGTCTTGTTTTTCAAGTCCGCAAGCGGACTAAGTTCTAGAAAAACAACTGCTTTAAATGCTTACCGAGAAACCAGCGAAACAAATTCAGCGTCAATATCTTCATTGATATAAACCATACCAAGCTTGTTCAAATACTCTAAACGATGGGCATTCATCAAATCAATATCAAGCACACCCGCACTGCAATCTTGGTATATTTTAGCGACATGCGCCATGTAGGCCTCGCCTTCTGCAAGCATCAACAAACTAGCGGCGCCTACATCAGGACGAACTTTAGCACTCTGTTCTTCGGGTAACTCAACTGAAAAAACGACGGCGCCTTCTTCACCTTCAAAACGAACACTTCGCTCTCGAACCGTCTGCTGCGCCCAGTAATAAGCCAGCTCTTTGCTTTGCGTTAAAAATACAGGCTCGGTAGATTCGGTATAGCAATTACCAATGGTTGCCATGGTGCTTTTTGCTGCTTGTTTTATCGCCCTGTCGCCTGAGCGCTTCAAGCCATGTGATTTTATGGAATCAGCTAAGGAAGATGATGTTCCGTGGTACCAAATATCGCCCGTTGCAAAGCCGTCTTTTGTTAACAGGTCTGCTCCGTCTTGTAGATAGCTTGGAATATCACTCATTATTTATTTACCTTTGGTTTAGCGGGTTATTAGCTGTGGCATTTTAAATGTACTTATAAAAAAAGGCGACATTCAATTAAGAACATCGCCTTTATTGTCAGGGATGACATGTATCCTAGCAATGCAGGAGCAATTGTTAGGACAATACCTTAAGCTCTTATATAAAAGCTTAACTAACTGGTCTTAAATTAAGAGAATTGGTTAGACGTATTTTTCGCACCGCCCGCTTTAAGCGCATTTTCACCAGCAAAGTATTCTTTGTGGTCATCGCCCATGTCTGAACCAGACATGTTTTGATGTTTAACACATGCAATACCTTGACGGATCTCTTTACGCTGTACGCCAGCTACATAACCCAACATACCTTGCTCACCGAAGTAATCTTTAGCCAAGTTGTCCGTAGACAATGCAGCTATATGGTAAGTAGGTAATGTAATTAGGTGATGGAAAATGTTCGCCTCACGAGCAGAATCTGCTTGGAATGTACGAATTTTTTCATCAGCACTTGCAGCCAATTCTGTTTCGTCATATTCTGCGCTCATCAAGCTATCACGGTTGTATGCAGAAACATCTTCGCCAGCTTCTACCATTGCGTCGAATGCTTGTTGACGGAAGTTAAGTGTCCAGTTGAATGATGGGCTGTTGTTGTAAACAAGTTTCGCATCTGGAATCTCTTTACGTACTTCGTTCATCATGTCTGCAATATCTTTAACGCTTGGTGTCGCTGTTTCAATCCAAAGAAGGTCGGCACCCGCTTTAATGGCTTCGATAGAGTCAAATACGCAACGCTCTTCACCTGTACCTTGACGGAATTGATATAGACCCGAAGGTAGACGCTTCGGGCGAACCAATTTGCCATCACGGTTGAAGCATACGTCGCCTTCAGCCATATCCGCTACGTCGATTTCTTCAACGTTTAGGAAAGAGTTGTAACGGTCGCCTTGATCGTCAGGCTCTTTAACAACAGCAATTTCTTTCGTAAGACCAGCACCTTCAGAGTCAGTACGTGAAACGATAATACCGTTATCGATACCTAGTTCTAAGAAAGCATGGCGCAATGCGCGAATTTTAGAATGGAAGTCAGCATGAGGAACAGTTACTTTGCCATCTTGGTGACCACACTGCTTTTCATCAGCTACTTGGTTTTCAATTTGAAGTGCACAAGCACCCGCTTCAATCATTTTCTTAGCCATTAGGTAAGTAGCTTCTGCGTTACCAAAACCCGCATCGATATCTGCAATGATAGGCACAACGTGTGTTACGTGGTTATCAATCGCATCTTGAATTTTCGCTTCTTTAGCTGCATCACCCGCTTCACGTGCTGCGTCTAGGTCACGGAATAAACCGCCTAATTCACGTGCATCCGCTTGACGTAAGAATGTGTATAGTTCTTCAACCAACGATGCTACAGATGTTTTTTCGTGCATTGATTGATCAGGTAAAGGACCAAAATCAGAGCGCAACGCAGCGACCATCCAACCTGAAAGGTAGAGGTAACGACGGTCTGTTTTTCCACCGAAGTGTTTTTTGATTGAGATCAGTTTTTGTTGACCGATAAAACCGTGCCAGCAGCCTAAAGACTGTGTGTATTGAGTCTTGTCTGCATCAAATGCCGCCATATCAGCGTTCATGATGTCTGCTGTGTATTGTGCTACATCAAGACCTGTTTTGAATTTGTTTTGCGCGCGCATACGTGCAATGGATTCAGGATTGATTGGATCCCAAGATGAGCCCTTGCTTTCTACCAATGCAGAAACAGCTTTAATATCGTTAGTATAAGATGACATTTTGTCTCCTTTGTTAGTGAGTTAAGTTAAAAAACAGTTAAAGTTAAGTAAGTTTTACAAATATTCGTAAGCGGATACGGTCAAGAAATCGGCCAGCTCTTCGGATGTAGTAAAGCGATCCATCAGCTTTGCGGCTTCATCAAAACGACCCGCGTTAAAGCGTTCTTCGCCCACTTCGCCTTTAATCGTGCCCATTTCTTCGTTCATAAATTCGCGGAACAATTCAACGGTAATCTTCTTGCCGTTACTTAAGTCTTTACCGTGGTGAATCCACTGCCAGATGGATGAACGTGAAATTTCAGCAGTTGCCGCGTCTTCCATCAAGCCATAAATAGGCACACAACCATTACCCTGTATCCACGCTTCAATGTATTGCACAGCGATGCGGATATTGGCGCGCATGCCCTCTTCCGTTCTATCGCCTTCACAAGGCTCTAGTAAATCAGTAGCGGTTACTTCAGCATCATCAGCGCGTGATACGCTCATTTGGTTGGCATTGCCCTCACCAATGTATTCATCTAAAACAACCATCGCCGTATCGGCTAAACCTGGGTGCGCGACCCATGTGCCGTCGTGGCCATTTTGTGCTTCAAGCGTCTTATCGCCTACCACGCGTTTTAACACCGCTGCATTTTCTTCTGGGTCTTTAGACGGAATAAATGCCGCCATACCACCCATCGCCAACGCACCACGTTTGTGGCAGGTTTTAATCAGTAAACGTGAGTAAGCGCTTAAGAAAGGCTTATTCATGGTGACCGCTTGACGGTCTGGAAGCACGCGATCAGGGAAACTCTTCAGCGTTTTAATGTAGCTGAAGATGTAATCCCAACGGCCGCAGTTAAGCGCTACGATGTGATCACGAAATTCGTGCAGAATTTCGTCCATTTCAAACACAGCAGGCAATGTTTCAATAAGAACAGTCGCTTTAATTGTGCCGCGTTCTATGCCAACTAGGTCTTCGGCTTTATCCATCACATCCGCCCACCAGCGCGCTTCTTTGTGCGATTGCAGTTTAGGGATGTAGAAGTAAGGGCCAGAACCTTTCGCCAGTAACGCTTTATAGTTATGGAAGAAGTAATAAGCGAAATCAATTAAACCACCAGGAATTTCTTGGTCGTGCAAATGAATGTGCTTTTCGGGCAAATGCAAACCACGCGCACGACAAATCAAAACAGCAGGATCGTCGTTTAATTCATAGTGTTTGCCCGATTTAGGGTCATCCAAAGAAATCGTGCCATTAACCGCATCACGCATGTTTATTTGGCCTTCAGCTACTTTCTGCCATGTGGGTGATAAAGAATCTTCAAAATCAGCCATGAAGACCTTCACATTCGCGTTTAAGGCGTTAATAATCATTTTACGATCAACAGGACCGGTAATTTCAACGCGTCTATCTTGTAAGTCGTCAGGTACACCGAGGATACTCCAGCCGCCATCACGAATTTTTTTTGTTTCAGCAAGAAAATCAGGCAATTCACCCGCATCAATTTCAGCTTGCTTTACTTTTCGTGCTTCTAGTAAAGCGGCGACGCGTGGGGAAAACTCTTCTGCCAGTGTTGCTACGAAGGCATTTGCTTCGTCTGAATAGATGCTATTGTATTCAGGCAACATATCGCCTGTAAAAGTTAATGATTTCATATTAACGCCCGTCTTTGAATGCTTGTGCAACGGATTATATTGACTTTCTATCCACATACAATCCCAATAAAGCTATCTCTATCATTAATAAAAACAATGATAGAATTCGCGAATGAGCGAACACATCATAAAAACCAACCGGCATAAACAACTCAGGTCCTTCTGTATGGCGGCAAAGGTCGGTGGTTTTTCAAAAGCGGCTGAGTTATTACAACTAAGTCAACCATCGGTATCTTTACAAATACAAAGCTTGGAGAAAGAACTAAAAGCCAAACTATTCACGAGAAATGGTCCCAAAATCACCCTAACGGACGCAGGTAAGAAGTTACTCGAAATGGCGCAACCGCTCGTAGAACAAATGGATAGCCTCCCTACCCGCTTTACCGCCATGCACGAACCTGAAGAAACCGCAGAGATTAATATCGCCGCAGGTGAAGCCAGTATTTTGTACCTGTTACCCAGCATTGTAGAAACCTTTAAACAACGCTACCCCAATGTGCATATCCGCTTGCATAACGTATCGGGTAATTCAGGTGTGGAAGCGATTAGAAATAATCAGGTGGATTTTGCCGTAGGGCCAATGTTGGAGACACCAGCAGACATGTTATATAAAAAGGTTTACCGTTTTGTACCCGTGCTGATTATGCCATTTGGTCACCCGCTTGCAGCGGTAGAAGATGTAAGCCTACGCGATATCGTGCAATATGATTTAATTCTCCCACCCAAGCACCTTAATACCTGGCGTATCGTTGATGATGTGCTGCAAAAGCATCAATTGAGCTATAAAACGTCGCTGGAAGCGTGGAGCTGGGAGATTATTAAAAAATACGTGGAGCTGGGCTTAGGCTTATCTATTGTTACCAGTGTCTCGCTAACGGGTAAGGAGCAACTCGTCGCCAAGCCATTATCAAAATATTTTTCTGATTATTATTATGGTGTTACGATGAAAAGGAAAGGTGCTTTATCGCTACCAGCAAAGAACTTTATTGAGTTGATTGACCCGAGTTTTTTTCGGGGTTCTTAAGCATAACGCTCGATATAGGCGACTTGCTTCGCTTACTCATAGTGAGTCCAAAGCCTAATAACCTTAATAGTTTTTTCTTTTTCGTATATCTGCTATACCAATCGATGTTTTATATTGATACGGCGTGAATAAGCACCCGATAAATCACCTACTAACTTCTCATAAGGTGGTGGGTTTTGGTACGGATCTTTATTGATAATATCTAAGAGCTTTTTAGCCTAGAAGCAGTAAGTTTTTTTGCGTCTTTTTGAGCTTGTTTAGTGCAGACCAGCTTCCAATTCACCAATCAAGTACCTCGGAGCTTTCGGATAGATCTTCTTTCAAGCCATGCTGAATGGACTCTCTCATGCCGGGCACTGATAGCAGGTGAAGCGTTTCAGAAATGGCATTCCAATCTTCCTCAGATACGAGTACCGCGTTACCCCGCTTTCCTGTAATAACAACGCCTCATCTATAAGACTGTATAGCTTCGAACGGGCTTCTGTAGCGTTTAAAATTGTCATAATCATTAATCTCTTCATATAAACGTACGTCATAGAGTACGCTATAGTGCAATACCTTTCTGAACTTATACAGTGATTGATGATGACGGATATTTAACAACTTGAATTCCTACAAATGATTTCAGATATTTTTCGGAGTATTTCTCTGTTTTGCTAGAATCGCTGGCACCAAATTTCGCCTCTTTAAAGATTTAGCTCCTCTGGATTAATTCACCGCAAAACCGTATCCTCATCTGCATTCACTTAAACACAAAACATATCTCCAGTACCACCGCTGTTAAAGCCTAACGAATGGGTGCAGATATTTAGTGATAAGAGATTGTAACACCCTTGAAACCGGCCATGACCCTTACCGATTTAAGCATCGGAAAAATCAATAAAAGGCAGCTAAAGCAGCTTCTCAACTAAAAGCTTTCAACTACAGGTGGATGGAAAGCCTCACCTACCAATTGACAGCTTCATGCAACCAACTCGGCACCGACCTAACCCCAATGGCTCTTTCTTGATCAACACAAGACAAGAGCCCAAAAGGTTATCCTAGTCAACTTATTCCAACACAGTTAAGGCTTGCGCCGCCCACAGCTCATCATCAGGCGAACCGGCATGGCTGTAAACATCATAAGTCACACCATCTTGCATTTGATTTGTACCCGTATCGGCAAAGCCGGTGGCGATTACAGAATCTCCAGCATTACCATCTACAATCAGGTGACCAACGGTAGCAGGAGAGACATCCAACAAGTCATCCAACCTTAACGTCAGGCTATTATCACCATCGCCAGTCAAGTCAATACGCCTAATACCGCCATTATGCTCG
>LWTN01000208.1 GCA_002101225.1 Cycloclasticus sp. symbiont of Poecilosclerida sp. M
GTAAACCTTTATCAGAAGAGGAGCAAACCCGTAACAAAGTGATTGCGCTCACCCGAGCAGGTGGTGAGCGTCCTTTTGCCACGTACAAGAGACATTATGGGCTTGGCAGAACACGATTTATGGGGCTTGCCAAAAATGCAACCGTTTATGGTTTAGCTGCCATGGCTGCGAACATTCGCAAAGGAGCCAAGTTTTTAACGCTCTACGGCATACCAGAGCCAAGTTATGCGGGGTAAATGTGTCAAAAATCGGGGAAAACCACTGAAAAACAGGAATAAAATTGATTTAATGTATTAAATGACCTAAAGAACAGTGTAATTGACGAAAAAATAGGGTAGAATATGGATAAAGTTGTTGGTTGTGCTGAGGTCTCATGATAGATGTCAGCCCCTTAAAAAAACCCACTGCAAATCAAATTTCCTTTAAGAAAGATTCTAATTCTAGGTCAAGAGGTGCTTCAAAACTAACGCGTTGATCTGAGATGGGGTGTTTAAAACTAATCTTGCTGGCGTGCAAAAAAAGCCGCTTTAAGCCCTGCTCTTTATACTGTTTAAGCTGTAATTTACTCGAATAACGTTCATCTCCTGCAATAGGATAATTAAGGTGTTTGGCATGTACGCGTATTTGGTGTGTTCTTCCTGTTTTTGGGCTCGCTGAGACCAAGGTCGAGTTTTTAAACTTTTTTATTTGTTTAAAGGTCGTCTCAGATGGCTTTCCATTCGGGTGAACACGAACCCGGTGTTCGCCGCTTTCTAAGGTACTTTTTTCAAGCGGCGCGTTAACGCAAACAATTTTTTTATGTAATGTGCCACACAGTAGAGCTGTATAGGTTTTGTTGACCCGCCTATTTCTTAATAAAGTTTGCAGCGCATTCAACATTTTTCTATTTTTCGACACCAGCAAACAGCCAGAAGTGGCTTTATCAAGCCGATGTACCAGCTCTAAATACATATCGTCGCCACGTAGCGCTCTTAGTGCATCAATTACGCCGTGTTGGTGCCCTGTGCCACCGTGTACGGCCATGCCTGATGGTTTGTTTAAGACTAATAAATCGTCGTCCTCATGCACTATGCGGCTTTCAAGAAGAGATAAAACGCTTTTTGACGGTGGGCCACTTATCTTTTCGTTTAGCTTAACGGGTGGAATGCGAATGCTATCGCCCAGTTGAATACGCGTAAGATTTTTGGCGCGTCCTTTATTAATTCTGACTTCACCGCGACGGATAATGTTATAGATGTGTCCTTTGGGAACGCCTTTTAATAGGGTAAACAAAAAATTGTCTAGCCTCTGCCCTTCCGCATCCTCAGCAATCTCAACAAATTGCACTTTATCGTGTGACGTTAATTTCATTAAATAAATTGAGTTTGTCTCTTATCTGATTGATGTTGCTGAATTTACTTGATATAGTCTACGGAGTATGATGCCTTTAATATAGGTGTTATAGACGGAATTAGTCGTAACTTCTACTTTTTGTTCGTGATAAGTAGAAGAATAAGTTAACAACACCGTAAACAGAATTTGAATGACCAGTTAAGTTTGCTGGCATTTATACTGGGTTACTCCGCTCAACCCACGATGAGCGAATTTAATTGCCCGTAAACACAGAAGTTTAAAAATAGATTTTACATAAATAAGCGATAAAAACGCATAAAGTCTAAACGAAGAGATGTCAATAACCATCATGAGAAGCAAAAACCTTTCCCTGATAAATTTAAAATAATGAAATTACAACACATCTTATCTTTGCCAAATACTTCTGTGTGCCGCGCGGCATCAGGAAATGTTTTAAATGAAAAGAATATTAATCAATGCAACCCACTCCGAGGAGTTACGCGTTGCTCTAGTCGATGGACAGAAATTATACGATCTTGATATTGAGGTCCCCGCAAGAGAACAAAAAAAATCTAATGTTTACAAGGGGATTATTACCCGTGTAGAACGAAGTTTAGAAGCCGTCTTTGTAGACTACGGTTCCGAACGACATGGTTTTTTACCCTTCAAAGAAATCTCAGGTCTTTCAATTGGCCTAGACACGCCCAATATTAAAGATTTTAGCCTTATCAAAGAAGGCCAAGAACTTGTCGTGCAGGTTGAAAAAGAAGAACGCGGAAACAAAGGTGTCGCGCTTACCAGCCAAATAAGCTTAGCCGGTAGCTATTTGGTGCTTATGCCAACCAGTCCAGGTGCTGGTGGTATTTCACGCCGAATAGAAGGTGACAACCGAACAGCGCTGCGTGAAGTCTTGAATACACTAGAAATACCCGAAGACATCGGTCTTATCGTACGTACAGCGGGTGTTGGTAAAACGGCAGAAGAACTGCAATGGGATTTTAATTACCTTACCCACCTTTGGGAAGCGATTAGCCGCGCCTCTGAAGACCGAAAAGCCCCCTATTTAATCTTCCAAGAAAGCAACTTCGTCATTCGATCTATTCGCGATTACCTGCGTTCAGATATTGAGGAAGTGATGATCGATAGTCCAACGTCATACCATTTAGCGCATGACTTCATGCAACAAGTGATGCCGCAATATTTGTCACGCGTAAAACTGTATGAAGATACGGTGCCTTTGTTTACACGGTATCAAATAGAAAGCCAAATTGAGACGGCCTATGGTCGTGAAGTCCCACTTCCATCTGGTGGCTCAATTGTAGTAGACCCAACAGAGGCGTTAACTTCTATCGATATCAACTCTGCCCGAGCGACCAAAGGTGCAGACTTTGAAACAACCGCACTAAACATTAACCTTGAAGCTGCTGATGAAATTGCTAGACAGCTGCGTATCCGCGATATGGGCGGCTTGTTTGTTATCGATTTTATTGATATGGGGCCAACTAAAAACCAACGTATGGTTGAAAATCGCATTAAAGATGCGATGAAAAATGATCGAGCACGTATTCAATTCAGCAAAATATCAAGATTTGGGTTGCTCGAAATGTCTCGTCAGCGGATTCATTCCTCACTTACTGAATCGAGCCTTCCTGTTTGTCCTCGCTGTCACGGCCAAGGCACTATTAGGAGCGTTGAATCATTATCCTTATCCGTAATAAGGATACTTGAAGAAGAAGCCATGAAGGAACACACAGCTCGCGTAATTGTTCAGTTACCTATTGATTGCGCGACGTTTATTCTTAACGAGAAGCGGTCTGAAATTGAGTTGATTGAGAAGAATCATAACGTTGTGTTAGTTGTTGTTCCAAATAAGCATTTCGAAACACCTCATTTTGAAATTGAACGAATTAGAGCTAAAGAAATTCAAGAAGATACTTCTGCAAGTCACGAGCGCGTTCCTAATGAAGATAAACGCGAAACAAAACCGTATCTGCGCGAACCACAAGTTCAACAAAAGGCCGTTGTACAAAATGTTATGCCGAGTACACCCCAACCTGCTGTTGAGAAGAAAACGAGCGATGGTTTTCTAAAAAGGATATTTAGTAAAATTATTTCTGATGACACAGAGAATGAGACGAAAAAAGAAGAGCGCAAACCGAGCACTAACAATCTGCGGAATCAAAACAATAGACACCAAAAGTCTAAGCAAAGCGATAACCGTAATAGAAATAATCGGAACAGAAATAGGAACCAAAACCCTAATCAAAAACAGCAACATCCAAAAAAACAGGATGATAAGCAAGGGCAAAAAACGTCAACAACAGAACTTGTTAAAGGTAACGATGATTCAACGGAGCAGACAACTAGATCTGCACGGAAGCGCCGTAGAAACCGCCGTAGTCCATCGAACAATACGAACAAGCCAGCGGTTGATAATACATCAGCAACTCAGCAAGTAGCATCGAGCGATCCTGTTGCATCAACAGCTAAACCGTCTGATAAACCAGCACCAAACAAAAAACCTGACGTGGTTGAGAAGACTAATGCAACATCTGATAAAGATAGCAAGCCGAATGAGACAGTCAAGTCTGCTAATAAAGATGAGCAACCTAAGGCTATGGTCAAGGCGCCAATAAAATCTTCAGAAAAGGATACTAAAAGCTCATCTCGCCACCCAACACGTAGACGCCGCAATGCAGAAGCTAAGCCACGCGTTGTAAAAAATACTGATGATGCGAAACCAACTCCAACCACAGAAGCTAAGTCAGAAGCGAAAGCAGCGTCTACTTCTGTAACAGAAGCAAAAGCAGCCCCTGGTTCATCAAAGCTAGTTAATAAAGAGGTTGATAAACCCAGAGAAAAACCAAACCCTATGAATGAAAGCTAGGGTTAGAATAAAAAACCCGACAAATACCGGGTTTTTTATAAGTGGCGGAGAGATGGGGATTCTAAGGCAAGCAATAACTAAAGCCTTATATGCCAACCACTGCGAGGGATAACAGCTTGTTTTTCACTGGTATCTAACGCTCAACTAAAGATTACCTAGAGCTACGCTCTACCGAGGATAGTTTTACTTCTGAGGCAAATGTATAAGCTGATAATAAAGAAACTAAGTTGACTTAACATAAGCATTAAAAAGATGCGGTACAAATAGCACTGCGTCTTTTTAATTTACTGACTATAAAATTAAATAGTCCGCAGATTCGGATAAGGGGATAGCCTTTCTTTTTGAGAACATCCTCATTAATTTAGGTCAATATCCTCGAGGTCAATGTTAAGCGCATGCCCTGAAATTTTAAGCTCATACAATGAAAACCCTAAAGAAATAAGCATTAAAATCAAACTAGCACAAAATATAACCTGCCCCAACACAGCCATTTCCAAAAACAGAAAAAACATCGATGCGACACAGAGCGCAATACTAAGCACACCTAGAATTTGCATTACAATAATCAACTTCACTCGTAATTTTAAATTAATGATTTGTCGCGCGATTAAGTCTTTATTTGAATCGTTTATTTGCCTATGTAAACCACGAATAACCGCGGCTAATCCCATAAAGCGGTTGGTGTATGCCAACAACAGTAAAGATATAGCAGGAAACAATAAGGCTGGTGTTGATAAATCCATCATTTAACCTTGAGCTTTAATTAATTTAAAACCTATCTAAAGATATAACACATCCCAATATGGCTATATTAAATCGCCTGTTGCCATGTTCCAAGCGTTAATACGAAGGAAATGCTAATTTTAGTAAAATTCTTTTTCATCCATATAAAATCCAAGCGTAGAAACGTTAAAAAGCATATAATGCTGCATTGCAACTATAACTAGGTGTCTTCAAATTAGAAACTTGAGTCACCCTACTCCATCAGGCTTTCCAATGACTACCGTTTCGGACAATAAACCAACGCCCGCTTTTTCTGATTTTTCGCTCTCCAAACCTGTTTTGGATGCGATTAAACGTATTGGGTATGAACAACCTTCTCCAATTCAATCTGAAAGCATTCCGCCCTTACTTGATGGTCGCGACCTTATTGGCACAGCTCAAACGGGTACGGGTAAGACGGCAGCCTTTGCGCTCCCATTACTTTCACAAATTGACCTTAAAAAGAAAGAACCACAAATCCTCGTCTTGGCGCCAACACGTGAACTTGCTATTCAAGTCGCTGAGGCGTTCAAAACATATGCAGGTGAAATGAAGGGCTTTAATGTTTTGCCTATTTATGGCGGGCAAGGCATGGATGGCCAACTTCGGCAGTTACGTCGAGGCGCACACGTGGTGGTTGGAACACCAGGGCGTGTTATGGACCACCTACGAAGAAGCACATTAAAACTGAACGCCATCAAGTCAATTGTGCTCGACGAAGGCGACGAGATGCTGCGTATGGGCTTTATTGACGACGTTACATGGATACTTGACCAAGCACCAAAGAAACGACAGGTTGCGCTCTTCTCCGCTACGATGCCGGCGCCTATACGCCGCGTTGCTGATAAGTATTTGGTTAACCCTCAAATCGTAAAAATTGTATCGAAAACGTCAACGGTTGAACGCATTGAACAACGCTTCTGGCTTGTGAGTGGTTTACATAAACTCGATGCCTTAACCAGAATTTTAGAAGTGGAAGATTTCGATGGCATCATTATGTTTGTTCGCACCAAAGCTCTGACCGTCGAATTAGCTGAAAAACTTGAAGCACGCGGTTATTCTGCCTCAGCGATTAATGGTGATATGACACAAACACTTCGCGAACGGACTATAGTTCAACTCAAAAAAGGCAAAATTGATATTCTAGTCGCGACCGACGTTGCAGCACGCGGGATTGACGTAACCCGTATCAGCCACGTAATAAATTATGACATTCCTTACGACACTGAAGCGTATGTTCACAGAATTGGACGCACAGGGCGCGCTGGAAGAACCGGGAAGGCCATCCTATTTGTCGCGCCACGAGAACGTCGCTTGCTACGCGCAATTGAAAAAGCAACGCGCCAACCTATCTCCGCAATGGAGCTACCTACTCAACGACAAATCAATGAGAAGCGCGCTACCTTATTTAAAGATAAAATTACCGAGGCACTGAGCCATAAGAACTTGAGTTTCTTCGACCAAGTGATTCAATCTTATTTAGAAGAAAGTGACGTCGACCCTATGCAGCTAGCATCGGCATTGGCTTATATGGCACAAAAGAGTAAGCCACTTGTACTTGCTGAAAGCTCAAATAAAACGACTACAAAAGAGAGATTATCGGGCAAAAAAGACAGTTCTTTCCGTAAGAATAGACCCGTTCAAGAAGATCAAAACAGTTTCCCAAAAAGTAAACGTGGTAACCCCAAGGTACCCATGGATAACTATCGTGTGGCAGTTGGAAAAAATCACCAAGTAAAGCCAGGTGATCTCGTTGGAGCCATTGCTAATGAAGCCGAAGTGGAACCTAAAAACATTGGTCATATTGAGCTTAGGGATGACCATAGCTTTATTGAGCTACCCATCGGCATGCCAAAAATCGTTTTTGAAAGCCTTAAAAAAATACGCGTACGCAACCTTCCACTTAAAATTGAGCGAACAGGTCATGTTGCTAAACCTTCAGCCACGACTACAAAACCGACTAAAGGGAAAAAGACTTATACTAAGAAGCCAAAAAAGAAAAAAAAGAAGTCTTTACGTAAAGACTAGAGTTACACATCAAAATGGATGAACGAATTACCAATTTAGAGGTTAAAGTAGCTTTCCAAGAAGACACTATAAGTCAGCTTGATGCTGTTGTCTGTGAACAGCAGCGCGATATCGATACCCTAAAGAAGCAAGTCCGACACCTCCTAGAGCGTACACTAGAGCTATCTGATCAGGCCAAATCAAACACAGGTACATTTAGTAACGAAATACCACCGCACTACTAAGCCCAAACTTATGTCTATTAACTGGTACCCAGGGCATATGCATAAGGCCCAAAAAGAAATCAAGAAACGACTACCAGATATTGATGTGGTTATCGAAATTGTAGACGCTAGAATTCCGTACAGCAGCGAAAACCCTATGCTTGCTGAACTGCGAGGTGACAAACCATGTCTGAAAATTCTTAATAAGACCGACTTAGCCGACCCTGATGACACCAGACGTTGGCAGCTATATTTAGAACAAAATAAAAACACTAGAACTTTAGGTTTAACACTAAAGCAACTCGGAAAGTTGGCGCAAATTTTAGGGCTTTGCCAAAAGCTAGCGCCCGAAAAAGGAACTAAACTTAAACCTATTCAATGCCTCATTACGGGCATTCCTAATGTCGGGAAGTCTACTTTAATTAATACGCTCGCTGGTCGTAGCATCGCTAAAACCGGAAATGAACCGGCTGTTACACAGAGCCAACAACGCATCGACTTGGGCAATAACCTTATCTTGTTCGACACACCTGGCTTGTTGTGGCCAAAAGTTGAAAACGAACACAGCGGTTACCGCTTAGCGATTACCGGCGCAATAAAAGACACCGCCATACGCTATGACGACATTGCCTATTACGCCGCTGAATTCTTCTTAAAACACCACCGGAAACAACTGATAAAACGCTATGATTTAGAAGAAATACCACGAGATGAAACCGCATTACTTGAACTCATTGGACGGCAGCGTGGCTGCCTTATGAACGGAGGGCACGTAGATTTCAATAAGGCGTCTACAGCTTTTATTAATGACTATCGCGATGGGTTTCTCGGCAATATCACGCTTGAAACACCCAAGATGATGGAGCAAGAAATCATCGTAACCGAAAAACTAATTGCCGAGAAGGCCGCGAAGAAAGCAGCGCGGAAAAAATCTTTTAAAAATAATAGCAACTAATAAAAAGCCCCCGAAAATCGGGGGCCCTTTCTCCGTTTTTGAGACTTTAGCTTAAGGCCACCAGTGTTTTAGGTGAGAGGTATTAACACCCCAACCTACACCCAGTGTCACTAGGCCAATGACTACATTGAATACTGTTGTCATTTCATTTAAGTTAAATAGCACATGAATTTGAGGAACAGATTCTGATAGGCCAAATGCACCAAGCGTTAAATAGGCAAGACCGATGACCTGATTTAACATCCGAGCATATGTACCATCAAAAGTCATTACTGCGGCAATCCAAAGCACGCCTGTCATAATATGTAAGAAATTATGTGCTGGCGTTAAACCAATGCCGAGTAATGTCTCACCTGCATAAGGTATACCAACGATTCCGAATAGAATAAAAACGACACCCATAAACTTTGCATAAGTGACGTTCGCAATCGCTTCTCTTTCGCCAATGAGGCACTCAACCCCTTCTTCAAAATCAACATGCGTATGACGTTCAACTGTGGTACCCATGTGGCACCTCCTATCGCTAGTTAATGTACTGCTTTAGGCATACCGTGATATAAGAAGTTCAATTTTTTGTTAATTGCGAATTTAAAAGTAACCTTACATGTTTCCGTAGTTAGGCCCGCCGCCGCCTTCGGGCGTTACCCAAGTGATATTTTGCGCCGGGTCTTTAATATCACACGTCTTACAATGCACGCAGTTTTGGCCGTTAATTTGAAACTTGTCATTGCCTTGCTCGTCTTTAACAACCTCGTAAACGCCTGCGGGGCAGTAGCGTTGCGCAGGCTCATCGTATAGCGGTAAGTTTTGATTAATTGGAATAGAGCTATCGGCTAATTGTAGGTGACACGGTTGGTCTTCTTCATGATTAGTACTAGATAAAAATACGGATGAAAGTTTATCAAAAGTAATTTTACCATCCGGTTTCGGATAGTTCGGAGCCGTGCAATCCACAGCAGGTTTCAACGTCGCATGGTCAGGCGTTGTATTGTGCCAAGTAAAAGGCATCTTGCCGCCGAAAATATTTTGGTCTAACCATGCAAACGAACCACCCATTAATGTGCCAAACTTATGCAGCGCAGGGCCAAAGTTTCTGGTTTTATGCAGCTCATAAAACACCCACGATGATTTATATTTATCACCCATCAAACTAAGTTCTTTGTTTGCAATATCGCCAGCTTTGATAGATTCGATAATCGTCTCCGCTGCCAACATGCCCGTTTTCATTGCGGTATGGTTGCCTTTTATTTTGGCGCCATTTAAGAAGCCCGCATCGCATCCTACCAATAAACCACCGGGGAAACTTAGTTTAGGGACCGATTGCATACCGCCTTTGTTAACGGCTCTTGCACCATAGGATACCCGTTCACCACCCTCTAAAAATTGGCTGATTTTTGGGTTCAATTTCCAGCGCTGCATTTCATCAAACAAACTCAAATGCGGGTTGGTGTAATTTAAAGCAATAATAAAACCAAGCGACACTTGGTTGTTTTCCATATGGTATAAAAACCCACCGCCTTCGGTATGGTTATCTAATGGCCAACCCGCAGTATGTACGACCAAGCCTTCTTGATGTTTTTCTGGATCAATTGTCCAAACTTCTTTGATACCTAGACCGTAATGCTGCGGGTCGGCATCTTTGTTTAGATTGAAACTTTCCATCAATTGTTTACCTAAGTGTCCGCGGCAACCTTCGGCAAATATGGTTTGTTTAGCGAGCAACTCCATGCCCGGCATATAGCTGTCTTTTTTGCTACCATCTTCGGCAACACCCATATCACCCGTTAAGACACCTTTAACACTCCCATCGTCGTTATAAACAATTTTTGATGCGGTAAACCCAGGGAAAATTTCAACCCCCATACCTTCAGCTTGTTCTGCCAACCAGCGACACACATTACCCATGCTAACAACGTAATTACCCTCGTTGTGCATCGGCTTAGGGACTAAGAAATTGGGTGTTTTAATGCCTTTTTCTTCACCCGTAAGATAATAAACATCATCACCTTTTACAGGGACATTCAAGGGTGCACCCTTCTCTTTCCAATCAGGGAATAATTCATTCATGGCAGTGGGCTCTAAAACCGCACCAGACAATATATGCGCGCCAACCTCTGAACCTTTTTCAATAACGCAAACCATCAACTCTTGTTCAGTTTCTTGCGCCAACTGCATCAACTTACACGCAGCAGATAGCCCAGCAGGCCCTGCACCTACGATGACAACATCAAACTCCATCGATTCACGTTCCATAACTACCCCCTAACATTAGATGTAAAAAAGGCGCCAACACTGTTTCCAGTTGCTGACACCTATTTAAACTTAATCATTTTAACTATAAAGCCTTTTCAAGCTCCTCTGCTACCTCGAACAAGTCGGCTACTAATCCAAAATCGGCCACTTCAAAAATAGGTGCGTCGGCATCTTTATTGACCGCGACAATAGTTCCAGCGTCTTTAATACCGGCCAAGTGCTGAATAGCACCAGAGATACCAAATGCCATATACAAGTCAGGTGCGATAATTTTACCCGTTTGACCGACTTGATGGTCGTTCGGAATAAAGCCGGCATCAACGGCCGCTCTTGATGCGCCCACACCTGCACCTAGTTTGTCCGCCAAACTGTAAATAACTTTGAAGTTCTCTTCACTACCTACACCACGTCCGCCGGAGACTACTTTTGAAGCTGCTTGTAAATCAGGGCGATCACCACCGCCAGATTGAAGCTCAACAAAACGCGTATGGGAAGGCAAATTAACATCAACACTACGTGTTTCAACGGAAGCCGCCCCATCATTTGACACCGCCTTATAAGATGCGGTCCTAACCGTACCAACCACCAAACCTTCAGGTGCCTCAACAGTTACAATTGCATTACCCGCGTACACAGGGCGATCGAATACCATGGCACTTTCTACGCGCATAATATCGCTGATTTGTGGCCTCCCTAAATGTGCAGCAACGCGTGGCATTAAGTCTTTACCAAAGGTTGTACTTGGCGCTAAAACATGGCTGTAATCAGCCGCTAACGATTCAATTTGTGGCGCAAGAAACGCTGCAACAGCGTGTTCATTAGCTGGATTTTGGACAAGCAATACCTTCGTAACACCTGTTAGCTTTGCCGCTTGTTCTGCTACGGAGCTGCCATCCGACGCCAAAACAACAACATCAATTGCATCTAGGCCTAAATCACTTGCACAACTAACAGCACGTGCAGTTGAGCCATTTAAATTTGTGCCATCGTGTTCGGCAATTACTAATACTTTACTCATTAGATTAACCCCTTTTCTTTTAGCGCGGCCACCAGTTCATCAACAGACTCAACTATAATCCCAGCTTCGCGTTTAGCCGGCGCGGCTGTTTTAAGCACCTTAACAGCTGCAACGTGTTCAACACCCAGCTCTTCAACCGTCACTGTTTCAAGCGGTTTGCGTTTAGCTTTCATAATATCGGGTAACTTAACGTAGCGTGGTTCATTCAAGCGCAAATCAGCACTGATAACGGCTGGCAAATCGACAGAAAGAGTCTCGAGGCCTGCATCCACTTCACGAATTACGGTTGCCTTATCACCTTCAATTTCTACTTCGGATGCGAATGTTGCTTGTGGCCAATGTGATAAAGCACCCAACATTTGCGCAGTTTGATTGTTATCGTCATCAATTGCTTGTTTTCCAAGCAAAACCAGTTTTGGCGCTTCTTTTTCTGCCAATGCTTGTAGAATTCTTGCCGCAGTTAGTGGTTGTATCTCATCGTCTGTTTCAACATGAATTGCACGATCTGCGCCCATTGCCAACGCAGTTCTAAGTTGCTCTTGAGCAGCCTTAGGACCTATCGTTACAACAATCACTTCTTCCGCATTGCCTGCCTCTTTAATACGCAACGCTTCTTCAACGGCAATTTCGTCAAATGGGTTCATGCTCATTTTGACGCCATCTGTCGTAACGCCCGAACCATCAGCTTTTACTTGTATACGCACGTTGAAATCAACAACGCGTTTCACACCCACTAATATCTTCATTTTACCACCTTAAATAATAATGCACTTCTAAATTCTAACGATAATTAGATTATTATACTGTATAGTTGCCGCCAATTACCAGAGATAACATTTAACACCATTTACACTCACATTATGAATATAAATGACGCAATTAAAGACCGCATTTCTGTTCGGGCTTACCTTGACAAAGCAGTTTCAAAAGACACCCTGACACAAATTCTAGACACTGCAAGGTGGGCGCCTTCGGGTACTAACACACAACCTTGGAAGATTGTTGTTGTACAAGGTGAAACGAAACAGGCTATCAGTGACGCTTTTTTAGATGCCCACAACAAGGGTATAAAACCGAACCCTGACTACCTGTATTACCCAGAAGAATGGGTTAATCCGTATAAGGCACGTCGTTTCCAATGCGGTATGGATTTGTATAAAGCTTTGGATATCGGGCGCGAAGATAAAGAAAAGCGTGTAAAAGCCTCTCTCGATAATTACCGTTTCTTCGGCGCGCCTGTTAGCCTGTTCTTTTTTATCGACAAAATTATGGGTAAAGGTTCATGGTTTGATATGGGCATGTTTTACCAAAGTGTAATGTTAGCAGCGCGTGAACACGAGCTGGGAAGCTGCCCTCAGGCGTCAACTAGCGACTACCCAGACATCGTTAGAGACATCCTAAATGTTCCTAATAATTTTGATCTAATGTGTGGGCTTTCTTTGGGCTACCCGGATGATTCTAAACCCGTCAATCAATACAGAACAAGACGCGATGACGTTGAAAGTTTTACAACCTGGGCCGATTAACGCTTATCGTTTCATTTGTTGAATTGCGGGTTTAACTTTACTCTGCCCCTGATTTTTCATTATTCATTTGTTCAATCATCTAACCGCCACACCTATTTTCTGTAAATAAGAATTCAATAGACATCTACTAAATGGAGCTGTTAGTGTTCATCAAGACTTTTTAATTCAAAGGATTAGGTGATGTTAAAAAAAATAGACTTTGGCAAAACAAATTTTTCAGATTTATATCAACTTTTTAATTTCAACTCTCCTTCCGAATTAGAAGCAAAGCGTGCAAGACTATTCCCTTCTGGGAATACAGACAAAGAAATTGCTACAACTTCAATTTTCTTGGCCTCCTTGTGCGCAGCTAAAGAGTACAGAGAAGACCTATTAACCACCTTAAATGTTAATAAAATTAGAACCAGAAACGTTAACCTACACGCCTACACAGAGCTTTCTGACGTAACAAAAGAAAAAAGGCCTGATGGCTTATTAGTGTTAACTAGCGGAAAGCATAATCCGATTATCGAATGGGCAGCATTTATAGAGGCGAAGGTTGGAAAAACGCCAGTAGATAGCTCTCAGGTAGAGAGATACATATCGTTTTGTCGAGAAATAGGAATTCATACATTAATTTCAATTTCTAATGAAATGGTTACATCGCCTACAGATAGCCCCATCACAACAAGGAAAAGCAGATTCAATCTCAATCACTGGTCGTGGAAGTACATTAGTGTGACAGCTAAGAAGCTTGTGCGTGATAACGCCGTTAAAGATGAAGACCACATCTTTTTGCTCAATGAGTTAAGAAGATATTTAGATAATCATAAAAATGTTCTCAGCCACAACTCTATGGGTCAGCATTGGGCAGAAGCTGCAAAAAAGATTCACTCCCTTAAGGCTAAAGATAAAATAGATACAGCAACACTTAAACCTGTAGTCACTGCATACAAACAAGAAGAGAAAGATATTAGTTTAGAATTAACAGATACATCTGGTTGTCATGTAGAACTTGTTGCTAAAGGAGATAGAACTTCTTTAATTGAAAAGATGCTTCAAGAAAGCAAGGCCGTGACCACGAATTATATTTTGAACAGGGATAAGACAGCACAATTTCAGGTTGTTACAGACTTTATACGCCATGAAGTTAGGTGTACGACCACTTATTCAAATACTGGCGGTAAAGCGAAAGCTCAAACTACTGCATTGCTCAAAATACTAGATCAAACTGGAATTGCTGCGAGTGATTACATTTACATCAAGGCGCTTTACCCTAGAAATAAAAGTGTGTTGCAAGAGGTAACACTTACTACTTTATTAAATGAAAAAGAGCGTCGAGAGCCATATTCTATAATAGATAAAGAACTAGGAGCTAAAATTAAATCCTTTGAAATAACAACAAAAGATTTATTGGGCAAAAAGTTTGTTAGCCCTAGCGGTTTTATCGAAAAAATTGAAAAAGCATCTAAACGTTTCCTAGAGCAAGTTATGGCCAGCATAATAACCAATAGTTAAAACTCTACTCCAGTTTTGATTGCAACCTCCCTTTTTCACGTTACAAATTATCGTTATTTTGGAATAGCGCGCGCGTTGTCTGAGCATAGCGAGTTTAGCGCACGCCCAAAACAACAATAATTTGTGTGATTAGGGTGGCCTTTTCTTTGGTTCGTTTCTTTTGGCCACTCAAAAGAAATGAACGCCCTTGCGGCAGCAACCTCTTTAATTTATTAAAATAAATCGAGCTAAACCCTACAAACTATTTAACTTCCGCCAAAGGAATATCATGCTGCTTGGCCCACTTCACCCACTCGCTTGCAGGCTTCTGTTTTAATTTTTCCGCCACTGCTTGATGACTCAACTTAGTCAACCCAAGCTCTTTTTTAAAGCGTGCCCTAAAATGGGGCTCTAGCGCGGCAACAGCAACCCAACCTGATGCTGTCTCGTATAACGAGTACTCGGGCAATTCTCCTGCAAGCATACCTCCGTCATGGGTTAAACCGTGTTTCAAAGGCTGCGCCATATACTCAGCAGCCTCCGACAAAGTCACCAGTTTTTGCTGCCCTTCCTGACCTGCTTTGCTCCCCATTAAAAGAGCCAAGCCTTCTAACGCCGCACGTTCAGCACCTGCCAAATCAGCCATAAGCGTTTTTGGCATGATAGGTGGGTTCAACAAACCTAAAGAGGCTTGATAAGTTAAGTCATGTCCCGCCTCATTCTCTTTAGGTGCTGGGTAGCCGACGACAGCTAAATGGTTCAATCGTGGATATTGCTTGTGCAACTCAGCCCAGCTTGACCCCAAACGACTAAGCGCCGCAGGTCTCTGAGCTGTTAACAAAATATCCGCCGTCGAAAGCAAATCTGCCAAACCTCTCTTCCCATCGACGCTCTTTATATCGAGCACACAACGCTGCTGCCCAGCATTAAGCTCTTGATACCAGTCTGAACAATATATTTCTAATGGGTCACCCTCCGGTGGTTCGACCTTAATTACCGTAGCGCCTAGCTCCAACCAACGTTTGGCAGCTAATGGCCCAGGCACATTTAAAGCGAGCGTAATAACACGCACACTTTCGAGTGGTTTAAACTCGCTCACTCATCAGCCTTTTTTAAACAACTCGGCCGTCACAGCACGATGAAAACCGTCATAAGGCGTAGAGTTTTTGCTTTTTTCTAAGGGGTATAGCGCGATGTTACCCTGTGACGCCGCGCCATCAACACGGATAACAGTGCCACTGATAAAGTTTGCAGCATCACTTAGTAAGAAGCACACGGGCGAACTTATTTCAGCTTCATTTCCTAAGCGTTTCAATGGCACAGCATCTTTAAGCTTTTTAAGAACGGCTTTGAATTCATCTGGGTATGTATCCATACCACTCGATGCGATCCAACCTGGCGCAACGGCATTTACTCTAACGCCTGCATACCCCCATTCATAAGCAGCTGTTTGCGTGAAGCTAGCCATTCCTGCTCTAGCAGCGCCGGAGTGTCCCATACCCGGCATCCCAAGCCCACATGTCAGCAACAATGCTCACTATCGATCCGCCATGCTTCTCCATGGATTGATTAAAGACTTCTCGCGCCAGAACAAAGCCACCTGTTAGGTTGGTATCCACCACAGCGTCCCAACCGTTTTTGCTCATCTTTGCTAACGGCGAAGGGAACCGCCCACCTGCATTATTCACAAGGCCATTAATGTCACCATGCTTTTCAATGAGTGAAGCAACTAATGCTTTAACACCTTCTTCATCACGGATATCGCAACTGGCAATATCACAAAGACCGCCGTCTTCAATAATTTCTGCCTGCACAGTTTCTAACTTTTCTTGATTTCGGCCTACTAACAAGATTTGCGCTCCTAAAGAAGCAAGCTCGTGTGCCGTGCAGCGACCAATACCACTGCCCCCGCCTGTTACCAGTATGTTTTTATTTTTAAACGCATTTGAGCGTAAAATTGATTGATACCTCATAGTGCTTTGCTTATCTTTTCTTAGTACGATTAAAAAATTGTTCTAATGCAATCTCATGCTCTGGCGTGTGGTGCAACATAGCTTGGTTCGCCGAGCATAAATCTAGATGGTCACTGAAACTCACCCGATCGGTAGAATTGAGTAGCCGTTTTGCAATTCTAAGAACATCTATCGGCTTACTTGCGATTGAATCCGCTAAAATCATTGCTTCATCTATTAATTTATCTTCATCAACAACTTTCAACAATAAGCCCATCTCAAGTGATTCATCTGCTTTGAACATACGTCCCGTAAGAACAAGCTCCGCCGCACGTTGAGCACCGACTACTTTAGTCAGCAGCCAGGCGGCCCCATCGCCCGGAATAACCGCCAGATTGACAAAATTTGAGGCAAATCGCGCTTTTTTTGAGGCTATGCGAATATCGCATAACATTGCCAAGTCAAAACCTGCTCCAACAGCTGCGCCATTAACGGCTGCAATCAAAGGTTTTTCGAACACGTACATTAATTTTGATAAACGATGGATGCCTTTGCGATACCCCTCCTGCAATTCCAATGGCTTACCCGCAAACATTTTTTCACGATTCAGCATATCCTTGACGTTGCCACCTGAACAGAACGCTCTATCGACACCCGTTAACACACAGACACGAATAGTGTCGTCTCGCTGAATTTCTTCAAATGCATTAATGGCCTCTTCCAGCATGACAGGCTCGGTGATTGCGTTCATGGTTGCCGCATTATTCATTTGAATAAGTGCGACACCGTCATTCTTCGTGACCACTATTGTTTTTGACACGATTAGGTTACCAATGTTTTTTAGATAAAATTTTGTTCTCGCACGCCTGCTGGTGCAGCTGCTCCCTATCGTCAGGGTGAGCAATGCTGATTAATGACAAAGCACGTTCGGAAACACTTTTGCCTTTAAGGTTAACGACGCCGTATTCGGTTACCACGTACATTATATCGGTTCTCGGTGTTGTTATGACGGTGCCTGGCGTAACACCCGGTACGATTCTAGAAACAGGGTTGCCTTTCTTATCTATAAAACGTGAAGACAAGCACATAAAAGATTTTCCACCTTTAGAAGCAACCGCACCACGAACAAACTGAAGCTGGCCGCCTGTGCCCGAAATATGCCTATACCCATTACTTTCAGACGCCACTTGCCCAGTTAAATCAACTTGCAGACAATTATTGATTGAAACCACTTTATCGTTAGCCGCAATATTTTCAGGTAAGTTCGTGTCATCTACTGGAATGCTGACGCACAGTTCATTTTTGTGAATGAATTCGTACATTTTTTTCGACCCCAAAGCAAAGGTATACACAATCTTTCCATGATGTGTCTGTTTGTACTTGCCTGAGACTTTACCTGCCTCATACAGGTCAACCATCCCGTCGACAAACATTTCTGTGTGAATCCCTAAGTCCTTGATATCTGAATCCACTAGCGCTGAACACACTGCATTAGGCATGCCGCCAATCCCTATTTGAATACAACTTCTGTCTTCAATTAGAGGAACAATAAACGATGCAACTTTTTTATCAATTTCACCGATAGGCGCACTCGGCAATTCAAACAATGGTGCGTTATCACCCTCAATCACCGCGTCAATCTCGGAAATATGAATCGCATTATCGGTTCCATAACACACAGGCATATGATTCGAGGTCTCAACCACTATTTTTTTTGCAACATCACAACTTGCTCTAGCAAACGTATTTGAAACACCAAAATTAAAATAGCCGTGTTCATCCATAGGGCTGGTCTTAAGCACGAGCATGTCGGATTTTAAATTATTTCGATAAATTTCGGGCCCTTCACCAAAATTAAAAGGGATATAACTCGCTAAGCCCTGTTCTGATTTTTTCCGGTCATAGCCCGAGAAATGCCAACCTTGAAATTCAAAGTGCGCTTGCTCTTGATCATCTTCAATTACCCGTCTGGGTTTGACCGTCATTGTCGCTCGTACAATAACATCTGTTAAACGATCTTTTTGCGCCGCAAGCGCCTCATCGAAAAGGTCTGGCTGCGTCAAACCAAATCCGTAATCAACCGTGTCGCCACTGTTAACCAAACTGGCCACTTCATCAGCGTTTTTAATTTTTTGTTGTAGTAATTGTTGATTAGACATTTTTTATCCTGTCATTAAAGTTTTTATTAATAGAGAGAGACCTCAGCATAACCCAAAAAATACGCATAAATTTTGTTATAATGCATCATGCAAAAATCATTCTCAACACAATCCAACCTCTTCTTTTCAACCGCTGACTTAGAGCACCCTATTCTTCATAGT
>LWTN01000209.1 GCA_002101225.1 Cycloclasticus sp. symbiont of Poecilosclerida sp. M
GTGAGTAATGTTTCTATTTCAGACCATTCCAACAAGGCTTCTGTGTCATCAAGACTATGAAGAATAGGGTGCTCTAAGTCAGCGGTTGAAAAGAAGAGGTTGGATTGTGTTGAGAATGATTTTTGCATGATGCATTACAACAAAATTTATGCGTATTTTTTGGGTTATGCTGAGGTCTCTTTTAATAATTCAATATGCGGCGCTAGTTTTGGTTTTATTGGCTCGCCAGCGTGAGTGACCAACAGTAATGGATTTTAGGATTGCGTTCAAAGTCTTTTGGCAACGTTTGGTGGGATATATTTTGAATGGTTAACTTTTTTAAGGAAGGCTCATCCAATTTAAATTTTCTAAAGTTCGTTGAAAAAATCATCGTGCCTTTTTTAGTGAGCAGTTGTGCGGTTTTATTAATTAGTTCAACGTGGTCGCGCTGAATCTCAAATACATTATCCATGCGCTTTGAATTCGAAAAAGTAGGTGGGTCTATAAAGATTAACGCGTACTTTTTCTCATCCTGTATGGCGGTGTCTAACCACTCCATGCAGTTGGCTCTAACGAGTTGATGTTTAGCTAAGTTTAAGCCGTTCAGTTCAAAATTGTTTTTTGCCCAGTCCAAGTAGGTTTTAGACATATCCACTGTGGTCGATGTCGTCGCACCGCCCAATGCTGCGTGTACGGTGGCGGCGCCTGTGTAGGCGAATAAGTTGAGGAATTGCTTGCCGCTAGCGTGTTCACCAATCCATTGCCGAATAGGGCGGTGGTCTAAAAATAAGCCCGTATCTAAATGGTCTTTAAAGTTAACTAGAAAATGGGCGTTGCCCTCTTGAATATTGTGAAAGCCACCATCTGTGCCCTGTTTTTCGTATTGCGTGCTGCCTTTTTGGCGACGACGAATTTTAAGCGATAGCTGGTTTTGTGATACCCCAAACACTTCGGGTATTACGGCTAGCGCATCGCACAAGCGTTGAATGGATTTTTTCTCATCAATGGTTTTAGGTGCTTCATATTCCTGCACGTGCACCCAACGCTTTTCACCTTCGTAAACGTCAATGGCGACGGCGTATTCAGGTAAATCGGCGTCATAAATGCGGTAACAATAGATGTTGTTCTTCTTAACCCATGACTTTAGTTTCTTAATATTTTTACGTAATCGATTAGCGAGCATGGTCGCACCATCACTCCAATCGCCCGCTGTGGGTAACAGGGATTTTTTTAAGCGGTCGCCAATTTGCTGCTGTTGACTGGCTTGTTGGCCTTGAAAGTGGCGGTCGGGCGTGACAGAGAAATTAAATACCTTGCAAGGAATAGCGCCGTTGAATAGTTGATATGACTTATGTGATTTAAGCGTGACTTGAAAGGCCAAATCGGTATTGCCGGTAAAAACAGACGCTTGCCAGCCATTAAATCGGGCTTTTAACACGGTGCCAATTTCTTGGTACAGCGTCTCTAGTTGCTTGATTTCACCGAGCCGCTCGCCGTAGGGTGGGTTGACTACAAACAAGCCAGACTTCCAATTATAATCAGGCGCTACTTTAGATAGCGGTAAGCTAACGGCCTTGATGTGCTGTTCAAGCTTCGCACTCTTGATGTTGGCTTTAGCAATACCTGCGTGTTTAATGCTGATATCTGAACCCATAATGGGCGGGATATTATTCACTCCCTTTTCGCGGCGGTACTCCGCTTCATTAATAAGGCGATCCCAAATAGTACGGTTAAAGTGTGCCCAGCCAAAAAAGCCATAGTATTCACGAAGTAACCCTGGTGCTACATCACCAGCCATCATCGCGGCTTCAGTTAGCAATGTTCCGGAGCCACACATCGGGTCGTATAGCGTACCACCTTCAGTTGCTATTTTTGGCCAGCCAGCGCGTATTAAAATGGCGGCCGCGAGGTTTTCTTTTAACGGGGCTTCAACCGATTCGGCACGGTAGTGTCTGCGGTGTAGGCTGTCACCTGATAAGTCTAAACTCAGGGTAACTTTGTTCTCATTGATATAAGCATTAATGCGTATATCAGGTTGTTCGCGCTGTACGTTGGGCCGCTCGTCGGTTGCTTCTTTAAACTGGTCGACAATGGCATCTTTTACGACTTGCTCGGCGTAGCGAGAGTGAGTTATTTTTGATCGTCTAAGTGAGGCATCAATGGCGAATGATTTTTCGATATCAAAGTGCTTTAACCAGTTAATTTTTAGCGCGCCGGCATAGAGTTGTTCAGGTGTTTGTGCAGCGTAATTCGCCAGTGGCATCAACACGCGGTTAGCTAGGCGAGACCATAAACACACGCGTAGAGCCAATTCCATATCACCTTCAAAATAGGCGCCACCGGTAGCAGATTTAACGTGTTGGGCGCCAATAGCTTGCAGCTCGTCTGCAAGAATCAATTCCATACCTTTGGCGGTGCTGGCGAAAAAAGAGGTAAGTGCAGCCATATTTTAAGAGCAGTTGGACACAGTTTTTATACGGCTAGTGCCGCAAAACACAAATTTCTCGATGTCGTCTAATAGAGGAGGAAAGTACATCATGGGATTATTTGCGAGCGAGAGAAGAATACCGACGTGTGCCATATCATCGTAAATAATATATTCTGCATGACCGCCCAACTCGTTTACCTTTGTCGCTAAATTCAGGCTATTTGTTGGCGACAAGGTCACGTCTTTTTTGCCGTGTAGTAGAAGCAAGGGAGGTTCGCTACCGTCGACAAAGCTAATCGGTTGAGTTGATGGATAATCTTTTGCTTTACGGAATACTTGCTTAATATCGGGATCGGTTATCTTGAAATCATAACCACCGGATAAACCAATAACGCCTTTGATTTGCTCAAGTGAAGCAGCATGTTCCGTTAAGTAAGTTTTATTGGTCGCCAACATAGCGACGATGTGAGCGCCTGCAGAGTGCCCCATTAAATGCACTTGTGATGGGTCGCCTCCGTACTGCTCTATATTGTTTAGTGTCCACTGCGTGACTTTTGCGGTGTCGCTAATAAATTCTGGAAACTCCACTTCTGGGAATAGGCGGTAGTCAGGAACTACGGTCATAATGCCGCGCTTTGCTAGCGCCTGACCAACAAATTGGTATTCTTCTTTTGTTCCACTTTGCCAGCGGCCGCCGTAGATAAAGATGATAACGGGGGTAGATTCACGAAGAGTAGATGGAACATGGATGTCGAGCGTTTGCCGGCGCTGTGAACCGTATGAAATATTTGTTTGAAGTTTAGAGTTTCCATCTGGAGTGACAGCGTTCAGCAAATCTAATGACGAGCAGCCAGTCAGCAGTAGCAAAAAGCAGCTTAAGCTTAAGCGAGTATAAAGATGTGAATACGCTTCTTTAAACTTCATGGTGAATCTTTAGGCTGCGATGGGTGGGGTTAGGAAATTTTCCTTAATTTACTTTCAACACGATGCTGTTAATTTGATTGCGGTGTAAGATGTTTTGGGTTTTATCTACGCCGCTAAAGTTTGCGAATGGCCCAGATTTTACGCGGTGCCAAGTAGTACCTTGCCGTTCAACTACTTCGATATGCGACTCGACCCCTAAAAGTGCTAAGCGTGCTTTTAAGCTATCGGCGTCTGCTAACTTCTGAAAAGAACCTATTTGAATCATAAACGGGCCTATTTTTCCTGTCCCCGTTCCTTCTTGTCGCCGTCTCTCATTGATTTCATTTTCAGGTATGACGACCTCCATTTCAGGAAGAATGGTGTAAAAGTCAAAGCGCGGTTTTGTACTTTTAATGGTGGTTTGAACGTCAGGCTCAGCCGTTTTCTTAACGTCACGTACTTCGTTCTTAACGATAGGCTTAGTCGTTGGAGGTGAGGCTTGAGAAGGGGTTTGCTTGGCCAGCTCAGACAAAAACATCACAAACCCACCGATAACCAGGCCGGCTAATAACCAGAGCCACCCCTGTACAGAGTTGCTTTGTTTTACTTTTGGTTGCAGTTTATTTTTGTAATCCCTTGCCATTACATAGATTCCGGTGCGTTGACGCCCAATAATTTTAGACCATTTTGTAGAACTTGTTTGCAAGCATTTATGAGTGCAAGCCTAGCTGAACATAGCGCTGCATCATCGACTAAAAACTGATGCGAGTTGTAATAGCTATGGAAGTTATTCGCCAAATCACGCAAGTAATAGCTCAGCTGGTGGGGCTCGTAATTTAGTGCGGCTTGAGAGAGTTTTTCGGGGTAACGATTTAGGCTGTCGATTAAATCGAGCTCTTGCTGTTCCGTTAGGCGTGCTAAGTTTTCTAATCCAATGGAGGGCGTATATGACATCTTTTTTTCCGCTAATTGTTTCATAACGCTACATACGCGCGCGTGCGCATATTGAACGTAGTAGAGGGGGTTGTCGTTAGATTCGGAACACGCGAGGTCCAAGTCAAAATCCATATGTTGTTCGGCTTTGCGCATCACGTAAAAATAACGCGCGGCGTCTGAACCGACTTTTTCGCGAAGCGTGCGTAAGGTGACAAACTCACCTGAGCGGGTGGACATCTGCATTTTTTCGCCATTTTTATACAGCACGGCAAATTGCACCAACAATACCTTTAGGCGGCTCGGGTCTGCACCCATCGCTTGTAGCGCAGCTCTTACGCGGGGTACATAACCGTGGTGATCAGCGCCCCACACGTCGATAATGTCGTAACCGCGCTCGAGCGTGTGTAAGTGGTAGGCAATGTCAGAGGCGAAGTAAGTTGTTTGTCCACTATCACGGATGACCACGCGGTCTTTTTCATCGCCAAAGTCCGTCGATTTAAACCACCAAGCGCCTTCTTTTTCATACATATGCCCAGAGGCTTTAAGTCTGTCGATGGCTTTGGTGATTGCCCCGCTGTCCATCAGACTTCGTTCTGAGAACCAGTCGTCGTAGTGCACGCCAAAGTCTTCTAAGTCGGTGCGAATATCGCCCAAAATAGAGTTAAGAGCAGCGTCAAATATTAGCCGGTAGTTAGCGTCGCTCAATATACTTTTTGCGCGGGCAATTAGCGCGTCTATATGTTGCTCTTTATCGCCGCCGCCGGGCTCGTCTGCGGGGACGTTTTCAAAAACATCCTGAGCATTAGAGCAAAATAAATCGCCGTGCGTTGCTTTAATGTCGGATGCAATGCTGAGGATGTAGTCGCCTTTGTAACCGTTGCTTGGAAAAACCAATTGCACGTCACAGCTTTCAAGATAACGTAGCCAAACACTCGTGGCCAAAATATCCATTTGTCGGCCTGCGTCATTAACGTAGTATTCGCGGTGTACTTCATAGCCAATTGCGCCAAGCAAGTTAGATACGGTTGCACCGTATGCAGCGCCGCGTCCGTGACCCACGTGCAAAGGCCCTGTCGGGTTGGCGGAGACAAATTCGACCTGCACTTTTTTGCCAGTGCCTAGTTTGCTTTTACCAAATGCTTCGCCTTTCTCAAGAATGGTTGAGACCACCTGGTGTTGGCTAAGTGGGTTAAGGAAAAAGTTAATAAACCCTGGGTCGGCGATTTCAACTTTTTCAATATTTACGTCGGAATCTAAGTTGTCGATAAGTAGTTGGGCTATTTCACGCGGATTCCGTTTTGTGGGTTTTGCCAACACCATCGCTAAGTTACAAGCAAAGTCGCCGTGACTGTTATCTCGGGTGTGTTCGAGCTTAATGTTTACGGCCAAGTCAATGGGTAACGCGCCTTGTTTTTGCAAGGTTCCCATTGATTGTTTTAATAAAGCGGTTAAGCGTGTTTTCATGCGAATGAATCTTTCATTTAGGCTGCTTTTGAATGGTGTGCATTATCGCCTTTTTTGCGCAACAACATATAAGTTAATTGCGAATCTCTAATTAGAATGGGTAGAGAAATTATGGAGTTTTAGTAGAGGTCGACGGGGTCAATGTCGATAGACCACCTTACGAATCGGGATGATTTTAATGGGTTGAGCTGTGGTAACAGTCGCTTTAAAAACTGGTAGCGGGTTTTACGATCGGCAGTTTGGATTAAAAGCTGGTAACGGAAACGGCCAGATCGTTTCAACATGGGCGCGGGAACGGGGCCAAATAGTTCGATGCCGTTCTTTTCCATTGGTTCTATTAAGCGCCCAACATCAGCAAGGAAACGGTTAACATAAGATTCTTTAATAGCGTTAACACGCAGCAAAGCTTGATAGTGAAAAGGCGGTAACTGGGCATGCTCTCTTTCGGTGAGCGCATCGCGTGCAAACTGCGCGTAGCCGTCGTTTATTAATGTTTGCAGTAGGGGGTGGTTGGGCTGGTGGGTTTGGATGAGCACGTGCCCGGGTTTTTCCTCGCGCCCCGCGCGGCCAGCCACTTGAGTTATCAGTTGGGCCGTTCGTTCGCTGGCCCTAAAATCACAACTGAACAGCCCCGCGTCAATATCAACGATACCCACCAGAGTGACATTAGGAAAGTGATGCCCCTTTGCCAGCATTTGCGTGCCGATAAGGATTTGTGCTCCACCTTCGCTCACCTTGTCGATGACCGCTTGCATGGCATCTTTATTTTGCGTGCTGTCTCTGTCGATTCGCGTTAGAGGGGTGTTTGGGTAGGCTTTAGATAATACGTCTTCGATTCGCTGAGTGCCTAAACCTAAAGGGAATAGTTCGGTTTGCTGGCAATCAGGACAAGCGAGGGGCTTTGCTCCTTCACAACCGCAATGGTGACACTTGAGGCGCTGGTTTTTTTGGTGAAGCACCATGCGGGCATCACAGCGTGAACACTGTGCAACCCAGCCACAGCTACGACACATTAGAACAGGGGCAAAACCTCGCCTATTCACAAATAAGATAACTTGCTCTTGTTTTTCAAGGCAAGCGCCAATGGCTTTGAGAAGAGGGGGAGATAGATGCTTATCTAATGTTTGATTGGTGCAATCAATTAATTTAATCGAAGGCGCAGAGGCGTTGCCCGCGCGCTCAGGTAGCGCGTGATACATAAAGCGCGAGGCATTTACGTTGTGTAAGCTCTCTAAAGATGGCGTGGCAGTTCCTAAAACGATTGGAACCTTATAATCACGCGCGCGCATAACGGCAACGTCTCTTGCGGAATAACGGAAACCTTCTTGTTGTTTGAAAGAGGTGTCGTGCTCCTCGTCTAAAATAATAAGCCCGGGGTTTTTCATCGAGGTAAATACAGCAGAGCGCGTACCCAACATTATGTCTGCATCACCGTTCTGCATTTTTAGCCAAGCTTGTGTGCGCTGGGTGTCACTGAGACCTGAGTGAAAAACAACCATGTGCGCGACTAGGCGTTGACGAAAACGGTTCGCGAGTTGCGGGGTTAAGGTAATTTCAGGCAGTAATATGAGCGCTTGCTGGCCGAGTGATAGCGTGTGCTGAATGAGTTGAAGATAGACCTCAGTTTTGCCGCTACCTGTTACGCCATCAAGCAAATAAGTTTGGTACGTGTTTGCCGAGCGGATGACTTTTTGGATGAAACTTTGCTGTGCTACGTTGGTCGAGAAACTGGGTTCAATGGTTTGATGTGTGTTTTGTTCTAAACATTCGCTAACAACGACCCAACCTTTTTTAATCAGGCTATTAAGCGGTGCGCGCCAGGCCCAGCCAAAACAGGGAAAGGCATCGCTTGTGATGGGCTTGTTCTGCTGTAATAAGAAAGTCCATAGTGCAAGCTGTCGAGGGGAACGTTTAAGTTTGTCTACCTGTAATGAGTTGCCTTGCGCTGACAGGGCATAATTTTTTATAAGTTTTATTTGTGCATCACCCCCTTTGCGTAACTGTTTAGGTAATGCCTGAGAAAACACTTCGCCGATGGGGTGGTGATAATAATCGGCAGCCCAGCGTAATAATTTTATATCGAGTTTGGATAGTACAGCAGAGCTATCGAGAAGCGTTTTAACTGGTTTTAGCTTTTTATCGTCGAGTTGGCTGTGCGATGTAATGTCTAAAACAACACCTATTCTGCTCGACCTACCAAATGGCGCGATAACGCGCTGGCCTACTGCATATTCTTCAACGCTAGAATTTTTGATTGGGAGGTAATCAAACAATAAATCCAATGGCGCGTCGATCGCAATTTTTAGATAAAATTCAGGCATTAATTTAGGCAATATTTTGTTTTCTTTAAGTTAGCTTAAACAAGTGAAATAAATCTCTAAAAAATAGCTAACGCGCTCATCTATCTAGGTTTTTTCAGTTATCCACAATTTCTGTGGATAACTTTGTGGGTTAACTGTATTTAATCGTCGCAAAAGCGGATTTAAAAGGCTTAGGGTTAGATTGTATCAAATTAAAGCATTATTTAAATAAGCTATTAAAAACAATATGTTACAGCTTTCTAATGGCAAAGGTTATTTTGCAGTGCAATATAAAAAACGACAAAGTTGTTCGTCAAAATGGTTTGTGTATAAGAAGCCTTTAAATACTCGGTTTACAGCCTATTTAATATCAAATTGGTGCGAATTTAATTGATTGAAACAAGCGCGTGAGAATTGCTGATTGCGTCACATGAAAGTACCAAAAAATGTTAAAAATTACTTTAATATTTTTTCGACATAAATTAACTAAACAGATAATTTGTAATCCTGCGAACCTTAGAACAAAATGGTCGTCGAAATAAGCCCGCCATATCAGGTGGATAAGGTACATGTATATTAAATAAATCATTGAAAGAAAGTCTCAAACGATAAGGTCTAATGGTGCAAGGAAAGCGAAAACAACTCGAATATGAGCGTTTAGTGCTGGTATATAGTGACGAGCTTTTTCGTTACGCACTGTGGTTGTGTCGGGATAAGAGTATGGCTGAAGACCTAGTTCAAGAAACAAGCTTACGGGCTTGGAAATCTTTAGAAAAACTGCGAGACACCTCGTCGAGTAAAGCTTGGCTGATAACAATTTTACGTAACGAACACGCACGCCAATACGCTAGATATAGACCGAGTATGGTCGACTTAGATTTAGATTTATTGAGTTTAAAAGATACGGATAACGACACAACAGCTGAAGCATTTGCCCTTAAGCAGGCGTTGAATGAGTTAGCCGACGAATACAAAGAACCGCTTTTATTGCAAGTTGTTGGTGGTTTGAGTTGTGCCGAAATTGCATCCGTATGCAATATAACGAAAAGCGCAACGATGACGCGATTGTTTAGAGCAAAACAGAAATTAAGAGATGTTTTAAAACCAGAAGGTGAAGAGACGAGCATTCAATGAAATGTGAAGACTTTAAATTTGAATATATAGCAGCGCCTAACGAAATAGCGGGCGATGCTTGCGAGCACTTGCAAACTTGTTCTGCGTGCCAGCCTTTTACAGATAAACAATCGCAGTTTGAAAAACAAATAACCAGCGTGCTTCAATGCAGTGTGCCCAGTAGTTTTAGACATCAGCTGCGTGAGCACGTGTTATCAAGTAAAACGTTTGTTTGGAAAAAGCCGTTGGCGTCAGTGGTTATCGCGGCCTCTTTAATGTTGGCAATTGGCGTTGTTAGTTATTATCCTAAAACACAAGGGCCGGTTGATCGTTTGATAGTGCAGCATATTGAGTATGATTTAGAAGAGTCGTTAAACCCTTCTCATGCTCTTGAAGCGTTAGAACTAGCCAGCGTAGAAAAACAGTTTGGCGTTCGCGTTAATTTGCCTGGACAGATTAGTTTTGCAGAAAAATGCCCTATTGGTTTGAGCTTTGGATTGCATATGGTGTTTGAAGATGAAGGCGAGCTTATGACCTTTATTTATATGCCGGAAATCGGGACGACTGAAACGGTACCTTTTATTTATTCAGGTCTTAAGGGTTGGATAAAACCCGTTAAAAAAGGATCGCTGGCGATTGTGGGTGGTTCAACGCTTGATGACAATTATGACGTCGATCGGATTGTAAAGTCGATTGAGTGGTTGTAGACCGTACACAAAATCCATAAACCTTCAGATATTATTTTCGCCTAATGGGGCATGTGTTATGTTGGCGCGTATATTTCTTTCTTAGTTATCAGGTGTCGTATGCAACAGCTTAAATGGTTATCTTTATTATTTATTTTAAGTATTATCGCGTGCTTGCATCTTTCTTAACAAAAGGAAATGGGAAAACTAGAGGCGGTGCAAAACCTGTATTGGAAGGCGCTTCGTTGGAATGCACCAGGCACCGCTGCGAATGTAATTCGCTATAGAAACCTAGCGCGAAAATTCGCGTTGATTAACTCTATAAGAAACGTACAAGTTACTGATTAACAACAAATTTCTAGTACACGCGATATTGAAGAAGACACGGTCACGGTGTACGTGATGTTTGGCTACATTAAAAACGACACGGGGAAAGTTGCCCAGTTGAGGGATCGCGAAGTGTGGTGGTACGGTGAAGAAACGAAGCAGTGGTATTTAGACGGAGATTTCCCAGACTTCCCACATCTCTAGAGTTAGTCGTCAAAAATAGCGGTTGTTTTAAAAGGTGAGCCTGCATTAGCTTTTTTCAAATAGCGCTCTAATTCCTTTTCCTCGACACGCGTAAAGTTTTCTATTGCATGGTTAAAGTCCTCATTGAGAATCAAGTGATTAGAAAACGTTTTTTGTGCCGTAAATCCACGCGCTAGTTTGTGTTCACCTTGAGCGCCCGCGTCAAACTTTTTTAAACCGTGCCGAATACAGTATTCAATCCCTTGGTAGTAACAAGTCTCAAAGTGAAGAAAATCATATTCTTGATGGCAGCCCCAATAGCGTCCGTATAGATGCTCATCGTCTTTAAAACATAAGGCGATGGCGATAACTGCATCATCTTTCTTCGCAACCACCATCACGAGCTGTTCGGCTAATTCGTGTTGTACGGTGTGAAAAAAATCTAGGTTTAAGTACCCCTCGCTGCCATTTCGTTTTAGGTAGGTTTGTTGATAATAAGAGTAGAACCGTCTAATTAATTGGTCAGAAATTTGCTCCCTCTCTAAGGTGGAAAGAGTAATGCCTTGTTGTTTTACAAATTCTCGTTCTTTCAAAATCATCTTTCGTTTGCGTGATTTAAGCTGCGACAAGAAATCATCAAAACTTTGGTAGTTATGGTTATGCCAGTGATATTGAATGCCTAATCGTCGAATCCAATGCTGACTTGAAAATTGTTCGGATAAGTTTTCGTGAGGAAAAAGTAGGTGCGCGCTTGAGCCGTTTAATGTCGTTAACCTCTCTTGTATCGTGGTCGTTAAGCTTCGTATGATGAGTTCTTCCTGCTCAGCTGTAACGGAAGAAGAAAAGGCTAAACGTGGGCCGGTAGACGGGGTAAAAGGTATCGCGCAAACCAACTTTGGGTAATAAGCCAAGCCGTGTTGCTGGTAAGCATTGGCCCAAGACCAATCAAATACGTATTCTCCGTATGAATGGGTTTTAAGATACAGGGGCACGGCGGCAATCAGTGTCTCCGCTTCAAAAACTAAGGCGTGATGGGCACGCCAACCCGTTTTAGTTGTTACGCATTGGCTGCTTTCTAAAGCTGCTAAGAATTCATAACGCGTAAAAGGGTAGTGAGTATTAAATAACTGCTCCCATTGCGTGCTTTTGATGTCGGTTATTTTGTCCAGAAATCTAATAATCATGGTGCTAAGATTAACATTGATAGTGACTGGTTTACTGTGCGTTGGACTATTACGATTTTTATCGCACTAAGCTCAAATAAATTAATAAAAATACGGGTGCAAAACGTTTTGTACTCTGGAGATACGTCTTGATAGTAAATAAAAAAATGCGCGGCTTGTTCAAACATATTCGCTTATTAATGTTGGCCGAAAAAACAC
Organism: Cycloclasticus sp. symbiont of Poecilosclerida sp. M; assembly: GCA_002101225.1. Taxonomy (GTDB): domain Bacteria; phylum Pseudomonadota; class Gammaproteobacteria; order Methylococcales; family Cycloclasticaceae; genus Cycloclasticus. The sequence goes on from LWTN01000209.1 coordinate 11,702, forward strand.
TACGCGGCAACAGTGGGGTGCCGGATGGGGAAGGTCTCATAGACCAGTCATCTTATGACGTTATTGAAGTAGATAACTTGTTAGATGTGGTGGATCATTCGCAAACGCTCATAGGCAAGCACACCCTACATAAAGCGTTTTCTCAGCAGTGTTTAACGCCGAAACAAATTATTGCCAAGCAAGATGCGCTTAAAGAGCTAGCGGAGAATGATGCGCTACGTGGAGAGATAGACTTAATCGTGCAAACGGCGGCGAAACACGAAGATTCTTTTTATCGTCTTTTATTCGCCGATTTTGTGGGGCTCATTTTTGCTCCTGACCCCGAAAGGTTAGAAGAGGCGGGATACGGTTATGGCTTGTTTGAAAAAGCCATGAAGTTTTTACCTAGCGTTGTTGAGCAAGCTGAAAAAACGAGCGAAGTAAAAAGCTCATACCTTAAAGGGCTATTAGACGAGATAAAAAACTTTGCTTCGGCACGCGATTGCAAGCTAATGCGAGGCCCTGTTTACGTGTTGTTAAAAGACTTGTTACTTGAAGACGAAAAGCACTGGTTTACCCCTGCCATTAAATTACGCTTGAGCTTTTTTAAACCAATGCTCTTGCCATTATTATTCCTCATCGTCGTCACAATGCCTTATGTGCTTAATGTCAGTATGGCGCAATTTACGGTCTTCTCACTCCTGCCTTTTATTGCACTGGTGTTTTATGTGCCCATGGTCGGGGACTTTGATAAGTCGACCTTTTTCATCCCCACGCGACGGATTTTCGCTAAGTCACAAGAGACTGAAAGAGTGGTCGAAGTGATAGGGCTATTGGATGAGCTGATGTCGTACCACCAGTTTGCTGAAAAATGTGTACACAACACGACGCTACCTAAAATGAAAGCCGCAAGCCGTCAAGAAATCCACTTAGAAGGTGCGGTGAACCCCGTGCTGGGCTTTGCAGATAAAAATTACGTGCCTAACGACTTTGATGCGAGCAAACAAAATTTAGGCTTCTTTACCGGACCCAATAGTGGCGGCAAAACCGCCCTTTGCAAAACAATAGCGCAAATACAGTTGTTGTCCCAAGTGGGCTGTTATGTCCCGGCACAGGCCGCAGAGTTGACTGTAACGGACCGTGTTTTTTACCAAACGCCGGAGGTTAATTCCCTCGATCATGATGTCGGTCGTTTCGGTACCGAGCTAAAACGTACGCGCGATATATTCGAGTCCGCGACACCGAGCAGTTTGGTTATTTTGGATGAGTTGGCAGAAGGTACAACGCATAAAGAAAAGCTAGAAACCTCCTTGATGATTCTAGAGGCGTTTAAGCGTTTAGGTTCGCTCACCATATTGGTGACGCATAATCACGAATTGGCAGAACATTATCTAGACGAGGGAACGGCTATTTTCCGCCAAGTTGAATTTGCGGGTGAAAAACCAACGCATAGATTTATCGATGGTATATCCGTTATCAGCCACGCCGATATCGTCGCGCGTTCGGTTGGGTTTTCTAGGGATGATATCGAACGTATGCTGCAAGATAAGCTGACAAAAAATAGCGCCTAGTGCCCACGCTTAGTCGTATTACCGTCTACCCAATTAAATCACTCAGTGGAGTGGGCGTAGAGTCGGTAAGAATCACCTTGGCGGGCAGTTTAGAAAACGATAGACGTTGGGCAATGGTCGACGCTAAAGGCCACGTCGTTAGCGGTAAACGTAACCAACAAGTTTTTAAATTAAACGCAGCTTTTAACTTACAAGACGAATCCGTTTGCTTTACAAATGAGCAGGGTAAGTCTGAAGATTTCAGCCTGCAAAATCCGCGTCTACTTGAATCATTTTTAAGTGAACAGCTAGACAAGAAGCTGTACCTAAAGGAAAACAAGCAACAAGGTTTCCCGGATGATATAGACGCAAATGGGCCCACCCTTATTTCTCAGGCGTCATTAGAAGAAGTGGTTTCTTGGTATAAAGACCTATCGATAGATGATATCCGCGCACGCTTCCGCATTAACCTCGAGGTGGACGATGCTCCCGCCTTTTGGGAAGATCAGCTATACAAAGTCAACAATAAAAATTTAACGCTGTGCGTGGGTGATGTAGAGATAAATCCAAGCAACCCCTGCGCGCGCTGTTCGGTACCCATAAAAGAACCCGGCAGCGGCAAACCGTATAATAATTTTTTTGAAACCTTTATTCAAAAAAGAGAGCAATCAGCACCAAGCTGGCATGACCCAGCGTGTTTCGACCATTGGTACCGGTTAAGCGCAAATACGCGAGTTAATACGCAACAAGCAAAGAAAACGCTAAGCTTAGGCGACTCGGTACGGGTGGGTTAATCGTGTTATATTTCACATGCGTATGACTAAACCTTGTAACCCATAATAAAAACAGCTCAGGGGCAAGCGATGATGATGAATAAAAGCGATATAAACCCACGCGACCTAACAAAATTTATTGTCGATGAGTTAAATACAAAGCGACAAGATATTTGGCTTTTATACGGCTTCCTAGCGGCAGAAGATTTATCACAAGCGGATAAACCTATTGAGGGCCTCATTCAAGAGTTTTGCCAAACGCTGGTGGACTACATTTCACTCGGGCATTTCAGTGTTTATCAGCGCGTGTTAGAGGGTAATGAAAGGGGTAAGGAAACAGTTGAAGCGGTAGAGAGAGTTTACCCAATTATTTCTGATGCAACCCAAAAAATACTGGCCTTTACAGATCAATACCAAACCTGTGATGCTTCTTTAGACGTAGCAAAAATGTTCCAGAAATTATCCGCATTGGGTGAACATCTTGCCGTACGTTGTGAACTTGAAGATCAATTAATTAGCGAAATACGTTAAGCCGAGTATGAAGTATTGCCCCTCGTGCGGAAAAGAAACACGGAATGTCATCCCGCAGGGGGATAATATAAAACGCGATGTGTGCACAGTATGCGACACTATTCACTACCAAAACCCGCGCATCATCGCCGGTTGTATCCCCGTTTGGAAAGATCAAGTTTTACTCTGTAAACGCGCCATAGAACCCAGAAAAAACTTTTGGACGCTGCCCGCAGGCTTTATGGAAATAGGCGAAACAATTCAGCAAGCCGCCGTACGAGAAACACACGAAGAAGCCACAGCCGTAGTTAAAACAGAGCAGCTATTCGCCATTTTTAATCTGCCACATATCGCGCAGGTGTATATGATTTATCGATCAACACTAGCAAAGCCAGAATTCGCAAGCGGTGCAGAAAGTTTAGAAACGAGGCTATTTAGCGAGCACGAAATCCCTTGGGATGACTTAGCGTTTGAAACCATGAAGCTCTCACTCGAATACTATTTTAAAGACAAAGCAGCAGGTCAATTTAAATTCAGAGTTACGGATATAATCCAGCCTTTGTTTAGGAAAAACTCTTAGTTAGTAAGAAAATCGTTAGATGATTACACGTGAAAAAATCATCCATTGTTTAGAACCCCTTTCAGGTTTAAAAGATTGGACGCACATAAAAAACAGCAGTGGGTTAAAAAATGCCGCCGTGCTAATTCCCCTAGTAGAACGCGAGCAGTGGCAAGTCTTACTCACTAAAAGAACAGACCATCTACACCATCATCCAGGGCAAATAAGCTTTCCCGGCGGCATGGCGGACAAGGCGGATAAATCACCGCTGCATACCGTGCTAAGAGAAACCCACGAAGAGGTGGGTATAGCGCAAGAGCTGATAAACATAGCAGGCGTGATAGAACCCTATCAAACCGTTACCCAGTTTAAGGTGGTGCCCATCGTCGGTTTTGTAAAACCGTCTTATATCGCAACCAAGGACGACTTCGAAGTAGAAGAAGTTTTCGAAGTACCGCTAGCAGAGCTGGCTATAACGGCATCGTATCAACGAAAAAAAATATTCTGGGAAAATCAGTGGCGAGATTACTGGGAGCTGGAGTATGAGGGTTATCGGATATGGGGCGCGACGGCCGCTATGTTGCACGCGTTGAGTATTCGGTTGTCGGGCTGCCGTTAAACGGACAGATCGCGATAGCGAGCGGTCCGTTTAACGTCTAGCATCAGCGGCAGTTAAAGCAGTGTGTAGCGTAGCGAAACGCCGCTTTTAACTGTCCGCTGGATACTTTTGTTAGCTTTTTTATGCACCGCTTAATGCGTATAAATTATTTTTAAACTCTTTTATTTTGGCCTCTATAGTCTTGCCTGTATCTTTTATAGACGATGGTGGACTTGTTATTTCTAAAAGCTCCAGTCTTGATTTAATAGCCATTCTTCCATAAAAGAACCTCCATCTCTGAGCATTTATTTGTGACGCAAACCATACAAGCTCATTGAAACTCATTTTGTATTTTGGAATAAGTACTCTTACAGCACTGCCACCATTACCCCTTGCCATAAATGCCCATGGCTGAACATAAGCCTGCCCAAACGCAGTTACGGTAATGCCACCTTCATCAAAAATTTCGTTATGCTCTGAGTCTACCAACCTTATTATGCTATTTGATATATCTCCACTTGAGATATAGGGTGTATCACCCTCGGGATAATTTTTTTCCCCACTTGATTTGCCATTTCTAACTTCAAAAAATTCTTTAACTTGTAACGTTGCACCAAATTGAAAAGAATCCTGCTCTTCCCATCCTTTTGTGAAGTCTGTCAAAACAGCATCAGCTATATCAGGTAATGCTGTAACAGCACGGTACAGTGATAACCTGACATTGTTTTCATATTTATTTAATTCTTCTTCAGTTTCAACTGGCTGTGTTAACCATTGCTGTGGACTCCATTCATTACCGTCTAATATTCTGGACGAATTAATTGTTATTGCGTTGTCACTGTTTATAGGTTCACCAATCATAAACTCCATGAACAATGAAACAGTATTTGGTAGTTGACTGCCTTCAATTTCAACTCTTTTCCCTTTAAGTTTTTCAAAACCATCATTCCATATCCTTGACATAAATACAGACTGATTATTTGGATGAGGGATATGTGCTTTAGCAAGAAGAATAGAAGTTGGTGCTGCTGTTGGATAGAACAAATCTTCAGGCAAGCTAATCATTCCTAAAACAGTATGATTTCTTGTAAATTCTTTTCTCCACGGTTTGTTGTCACCATCCGCAAAAATTCCAGCTTTAACTACAACTGCTAACAGACCTTCAGGCTCTAATGCAGCCATTGAACCATCTATAAAATCTCTTTCTGGCTCGCCTTCTTGGGAAAAAGGAGGGTTAAGAAATGCCTTGCTAAAAGTATCTTCAATATTCTTGATTGAATTTTCATCAAAACAGCTTTGATTTTCTATATGCGTTTTTCCATCACCCCTGAAAAACATATTTAATGTTGCTAATGCCCATATTGTAGGATTGGTATCAAAGCCATACAGACTTCTTTTAACTTTTTGTATGGCTTTCGGTCCATGTGCTTTTGAAATCATCATGTCAAAAGCGGCGACAAGAAAGCCGCCCGTCCCACAAGCAAGATCAATAACCTTATCCGTTGGGTTTGCTTCAATCAATTCTGCACAAAATTTTGTAATATGTCTTGGTGTAAAAACAATACCCAGAGCATTGTTATCATAACCATAACGTAAGAATGCCTCATAAAAGAGACCTAAAAAATCTGTGTCTGTTTGTAAAACAGCACGGATATTTAATCCCCTTAATAAATGCACTATTTTAGCGATATAAGGGCTTAATCTTTCATAATCTGCACCAATTAGCCTTAAAGATTCAGCAAGTCTTTCTTTCTTTTCTGGCATTAAATCAACAGATTCATTTATTGCTGACTCCAATAATTCATTGATACTGCTTAGAGCTTTAGCGGGTGTTTTCTCCACTTCACCTTGATAGAGGGCTAAAGTGAATGCACCAATAACTTTTGGTCTCAGTGGTGCTTCTACTTTTGCCTTTCTTAATATCTTGCTTAATTCGATTGCGGCATCAATAAATTCAACTACTGATGGCACTTCTACATTTGTAGTTGCGTTATCTGCAAGTAAAGCAACATCAACCTCTCGGTTTGATGGGATCGTTGTTATTTCAAATCCATTGGATAAAAGTGGTTTCCATTCCTTTCCTTTTAAATAGCGTACCTCTACAGCGAAACCGTGTGTTTCTTCACCTGCTGCACCCACTGCAATTTTTATATCGTACTTGCTGTTTTTATTAATTGTTTCAACATAGCCGATAGCTTCATTTATAGCCTGATCTATCTTATCAGCAGTATTTTTTGCTTCTATAACAACAATAGGCATGCCATTTACAGAAAACACAAAATCGGGGCGTTCTAAACCAAGGCCAATATCAGGAAAATGATTTATAACTTCCTGTTCTTCAAGGCAATTGCCTCCCCTGCTTGGATGTTGTAAATTCCAACCACGCTTTTGAGCTTGTTCTCTTATGTAGTACCTTGATCTGCTTTCTGCTCTTTTTTTACTCATGTTTTACCTTTACGTGGAGTTTTTCCTTTGAAAGCTAACGTTTAACTTCAGCTGACGTAAAAAGAGGCGCTGTTTTTGCGATAGCGAAAAAAGTGACGCTTTTTACGGTCAGATGCAAGTGCTTGTTATGTTGCGATATTTCTAAGGGGTAAATTAATATTCCCATGACGGACTATTGCCTCAACTTTTGCTTTCATGGCATCATAAAATAAAACTTGGCCATTTAATATCATAGCTAAATCATCCCCTGTCATTAGTATGATTCTTGGAGAGTCGCCGGAAAACTTTTGAATGGCATTTTCATCAAAACCATTTGCTGCCAAAAACAACCCTCTTGTACTCTGAGCCTTACCCCTTATCTTTCCATCAAATATAGACAGATCCTTTTGCTTTATGAACCCATCTTCCCATTTGCACTCAACCAAATAGTCAAATTTTTCGTACTTAAAATGCCCATCAATTTGTTCACCATCAGGAGTTTTGTAAGATTTTGAATAGTCCATTTCGTTGAACTGCAATAAATCACTGAGCAGTTCCTCTAATTTAAAACCTCTTTTTTGCGGCGTATATTCATTAGTAGAAACAAGTGAAATAAATAAAGAGAGACCTCAGCACAACCAACAACTTTATCCATATTCATTAGGCTTCCCCTATTTTTTCGTCAATTACACTGTTCTTTAGGTCATTTAATACATTAAATCAATTTTATTCCTGTTTTTCAGTGGTTTT
>LWTN01000210.1 GCA_002101225.1 Cycloclasticus sp. symbiont of Poecilosclerida sp. M
AAGATCATTTTCATCGCTTTTTAAAAGAATGTGAATGGCGATTTAACAACAGTGATCCAAAGAGTCAGTTAAAGCAACTGAATCAATGGGTTAAAGAGAAACTGGGCTAGTTATCTAGGACAGCCCCTAAATCTTTTTTATCCCGCTTTAATTTTCTCCGTTATTCCGAGTGTTAGTTTGTCGGGTGATTTTTTCAGCGCACCGTTGGTTTCTAATATTGGCATTGTTGCTGGTATGTTGGCGTGTTGGGCTTTTTACCCTTGGTTTAAAAGCCGAGGTTGGGGTAAGCGAGAATTGGGAACGCTGATGCTTGTTTGCGGCCTTGGCAATATTATTTCTTTAGGCGTGCCGCTGTTGCAGTCCATTCAGGATGAACAGGCGGCACGTTTTGCAATTTATATCGACATCATGGCTATTACGCCTATGTTATGGGGTGTTGGTCTATGGATTGCAATTGAGTGGGGCGATAATGACGAGGAAAAACAAACACCATTTCGTTTTTTGAAATCTGTCTTTAGCTTGCCGCCAATTTGGGCGTTTGCCGTCACCATTTTTATGAATATTAACGATATCCACTTACCTGAGTTTCTGCAAAAAGGAACCGCTATGTTAGGCAATGTGACGATGTCTGGCATGTTGTTGGTAGTTGGCATGTCGCTATCGTTTGCAAGTTTGAGAGAGCATAAATTAATAGCAATTTTAGCTTCTGCGATAAAGCTCCTGCTGGTCCCTGCCGTGGTTTACTTTGCTGCACAAATGACCATAAACGATGCAAGGACAATCCAAGCAGCCGTTTTGATGGCGGCTACGCCTTCGATGATGGCAACGATGATATTGAGTGAACGATATGGCTTAAATACGGAGCTGTTATCGACTGTATTAGTCACGAGTACGGCGCTGTTTTTTTTAAGCTTACCTATTTGGTTGTGGGTTTTGGCTTAGTGCTTTTGGCTGTAGGCCGAGTGGTGTCTTGATCACCGTTTTGTAAATTTTCAAACGATTCTTCAATGTCTGTCATAGGTTCTGAAACGTTTTTTTTAAGCGCATCACTGGCTTGATTCATGGATTGCTTTAGCTCTTCCACGCGTAATTGCTCGTCAATTTCATATTTCACCGTTTTAACAGCACCACGTGCTTTACCAATCCACAGTCCTGTTGTGCGGGCAACACGCGGCAATTTTTCAGGGCCGATAACAATCAGAGCGATAATGGCGATTAAACAAATCTCAAAAAAACCGATGTCGAACATATTTAATAAGGATGTGTAGTAGTTACGTAGCGGGCATTAGAGAATGCATTTAAGGCTTAAAGTATAATTGAATTCGCGCTTTTTAACAATTAACGACAAGGTTTGATATAGCACCAGCAAGATGGTGTTTTTTGTTAGAATTAACAACTAAATAATGAGTATAACGAGGACAAGCAATGCTTGATTGGATGGATTGGGGTAAAAACATGGGGTACACCACCAATGAATTGGCAGGTGTTAACCCGTTTATGGGGTATGCAGGCGGCGTATTTTTTGTGATAGCAGCCTTGTTAGGCCTTTATATGTTAACGGGCGTGATACGAAAGAAAGAGAACGATATGCTCGTTACCTTATTGCATGTTGTGGCGGGTGCAACGGTCTTTATGATGATGGTGATGCAGTTGATTGCAGGTAGTGCGAGTGGTGATCCGATGCACCCTGATGAGGCGGGTATGTTGCTAGAAGCCCTGATGCTATCTGGGGTTATGTTAACACTGGGCGGGTTTATTTGGCGCGACCGCTTGAGAATGAAAAGGTCACTAATGCTAATCTATTCTCATGCAGTAGGTGGGTTGGTCACAGGAGTTGTTTTAACGATGGCGCTAATAGAACTGTCTGAACACTAGCGTTGGAACTTAGCGGTTTTCTTGGGTTCTAAGAAAGTAGGGTTTAATAATTTATTGAGGATATTATGTCGATTACCATTACAGAAAGTGCTGCGGCACAAGTTAAGAAACAACTAGATTTACGCGGCAAGGGCTTAGGGTTACGCTTAGGTGTTCGCGAATCCGGTTGCTCAGGCTATGCTTATGTTATTGATTTTGCAGACGAAAAAGAAAAAGAAGACAGCGTTTTTGAAGCTTTTGGTGTGAAAGTGTTTGTAGATAAGGATGCGCTTAATATTTTAGATGGCCTAGAGTTGGATTTTGCGCGTGAAGGGATTAACTCGGCGTTTAAGTTCAATAACCCAAATGTTAAAGATGCGTGTGGCTGCGGAGAGAGCTTTACAGTTTAATTTAGAATACGTGAAGTGAAGCGTAGCACGGTTATTGATTGCTAGACTCTGCGGCAATCTGTAAAATATGCGCTTTAAGGTAGAGGCTTACCGAATAACCTATAATGCCGTGGTTTATCACGGTTTTTTATAAACCGAGACCTCAGCATAACTACTGCGCTCGCTACGTTATGCCGTGGTCTCAAACTAATAATCTTGGAGTAATACTATGGCGTTTGAGCGTACTTTTTCAATTGTAAAACCTGATGCAGTAGCAAAAAATGTAATTGGGCAAATTTATACACGTTTCGAGTCGGCGGGTTTGCGCATTGTTGCGTCTAAAATGTTACAGCTTTCACGCGAGCAAGCCGAGGGTTTTTATGCGGTGCATAAAGAACGTCCCTTTTATAATGATTTGGTCGATTTTATGATGTCAGGCCCTGTGATGGTTCAAGTGCTTGAAGGCGAAGGTGCAATTCTTAAAAACCGCGAAGTGATGGGCGCAACCAACCCAGCAGAAGCGGATGCGGGAACGATTCGTGCGGATTTCGCATCCAGCATTGATGAAAATGCAGTACACGGTTCCGATGCACCTGAAACTGCGGCTGAAGAAATTAAGTTCTTCTTTAGCGATGCAGAACTTTGTGAGCGCATCCGTTAAATAACGAGTTTATATGCAAGCCAAACAAAACCTGCTGGGCCTAGACCGTGAAGGCTTAGAAAAGTTTTTCACTGAATTGGGTGAAAAGCCTTTCCGTGCGACGCAGGTTTTAAAATGGATGCATCAGTTTGGCGTTGATGATTTTGAACAGATGACTAACCTCAGTAAGGCGTTACGTTTACGCCTTACTGAGGTTGCTGAAGTGCGTTTTCCAGAAATTGTTATGGAACAAAAGTCTGAGGATGGAACCTATAAATGGGTTTTAGAGTTGGACGGGCAGAATCGAATTGAAACGGTGTTTATTCCCGAGGAAGGGCGCGGCACGTTGTGTGTATCGTCGCAAGTCGGTTGTGCGCTCGAGTGCAGTTTTTGTTCAACTGCACAGCAAGGGTTTAACCGTAATCTCACCAGCGCTGAAATTATTGGCCAGGTGTGGGTGGCCGCGAAGGCGCTAGAGGGTAAAGCTAATCTAACCAATGTGGTGATGATGGGCATGGGCGAACCTTTATTGAATTTCAAAAACACAGTGACTGCATTGAACGTGATGATCGATGATTTTGCCTATGGCTTGGCAAAGCGCCGCGTTACGGTGAGTACATCGGGTATCGTGCCCGCAATGAACCGTTTGGCAGAAGAAACGGATGTAAGCTTGGCGGTATCGCTGCACGCTTCAACCGACGCACTTCGTGATGAACTGGTGCCTATTAACAAAAAATACCCTATTTCGGAATTACTGGACGCTTGCAAGTATTACCTTAAAAATGAAAAGCGTAAAAAAATTACCTTCGAATACGTTATGTTGAATGGCGTTAATGACTCAGTAGAGCAGGCGCATCAATTATGTAAGTTGTTAGAGGGCATCCCTTCTAAGGTAAACTTAATTCCGTTTAACTCTTTTCCCGATACGCGTTTTAAACGTTCAAGTAACAACGCGATTCATCGCTTTTCTGGCGTGCTGAAAGAAGCAGGGCTGATTGCCACAACGAGAAAAACTAGGGGTGATGATATAGACGCGGCTTGCGGTCAACTCGTGGGTCGGGTAAAAGATAAGACCAAACGACAACTTAAATCACAGCATGCGAGAGCTTTATGACAAGGATACTTAAACGACTTTTGGTTTTGTCAGTAGCGATGGTGCTTGTAGCGTGTTCGTCATCATCGGTTCGCGATAGCGGCGGTGAGTTACGTACCCATAAAAAGAGTCCGGCTGATGTCTATGTTTCACTGGGTACAGAATATATGCGCCGTGGTCATTATGACGTGGCGCTTGAAAAGCTAAAAAAAGCCATACAGATAGACTCTAACTCAGCAGATGCACATAATGTGATGGCGGTTTTGTACGATCAATTAGGTGAGAAAGGTTTGGCAGGTAAGCACTATTCGCGAGCCGTAAGTATTGATTCATCTAACTCGAGTGCACAAAACAATTACGCACGTTTTTTATGTGCCAAAGGTGAGCATCAAACGGCCGACAGCCACTTCCGACAAGCGCTTAAAAACCCGCTTTATAAGTCGGCTTTATTAGCGCAAACAAACGCGGGTGCTTGCGCCATGAAGGCGGGTGATATGAATAAGGCGGAGGCTTACTTGAGAGGTGCGTTACAGCGTAATAAGCGTTATTCCCCTGCTTTATTTCAAATGGCAAGGTTGAAGTATAAGAAAAAAGAGTACTTTTCCGTGCGTGCGTATTTAGAACGTTTGAGAGCAGTAACTAAACACACTTCAGCGTCGCTTTGGCTGTTAATAAAAGCTGAGGAGAAGCTGAACAATCAAAGTGCTGTCGCCAGTAATTCAATGTTGCTAAGGCAGTTATATCCAGATTCGTATGAGAACGGTTTGTTGGAAAAAAGTCATCGTTCTTTCGCGCAGTAAAGCTTAAATACTAGAGCAGGCTATGAGTAAGAAAATTCTGGCTATCCGTGGGATGCACGATATTTTGCCGCAGCGTACACCGCTATGGCAATTACTAGAAACTGCCGTTGCAGATGTATGTCACCAATACGGTTTTTCTGAAATTCGGATGCCAATTGTCGAAAGCACGGACTTGTTTTGTCGTTCAATTGGTGAAGTGACCGATATTGTAGAAAAAGAGATGTATACCTTCGAAGATCGAAACGGAGATTCGTTAAGTTTACGCCCCGAGGGGACGGCGAGTTGCGTACGCGCTGGATTAGAACATGGTCTTTTTCACAACCAAGTACAACGGCTTTGGTATCAGGGCCCCATGTTTCGCCACGAACGCCCACAAAAAGGCCGTTATCGACAGTTTCATCAAGTAGGTGTCGAGTGTTTCGGTATGGCGGGCCCAGAAATTGAGGCCGAAATAATTTTAATGTCATCTCGGTTATGGAAAAAACTTGGTTTAGCAGATGAGTTGAGCTTAGAAATTAACACCTTGGGGAGTTCTGAAGAAAGGGCCTCTTACCGGGAAACACTGGTTGCATTTTTCGAAAAATCACGCGACTTGCTCGATGAGGACAGCCAGCGCCGATTAACGTCTAATCCCTTGCGTATTTTGGATAGCAAGAACCCAAAAATGCAGACGTTAATTGAACAAGCACCGCGTTTGCTCGATTCATTGGGTGAAGCTTCAAAGCAACATTTTGAAACATTAACCGCGTACTTGGGTGATGCTGGGATAAACTATAAGATAAACCCACGTTTAGTACGTGGCCTAGACTATTATTCGCATACGGTATTTGAATGGACGACGACATTACTCGGTGCGCAAGGCACAGTCTGTGCGGGCGGGCGCTATGATAGTTTGATAGAGCAATTGGGCGGTAGAGCAACACCAGCCGTCGGGTTTGCTTTAGGTATGGAGCGCTTAATACTGCTAATGAAAGAGCAAAAATGGTCAGCGCCGCAGCCGCTAGCCTATATTGTGCATCAAGGAGAGTTGGCAAAAAAACGAGCACTGTCTATGGCAGAAAGCCTTCGTGAAGCTTTGCCAGATAGTCGTATTGTTTTACATTGTGGCGAAGGTAGTATGAAGAGCCAGTTTAAGAAGGCAGATAAAACTGGCGCGCGCCTGGCTATTATTCTTGCTGAGCAAGAGATAGAACAAGCGCAGGTGGGCATCAAGTTTTTACGTGAAGATAAAGAGCAGGTTCAGCTCGGCCAAAACGAGCTGAACGATTTTTTAAATAAGATATTGAAAGTAGGTTAATGCGATGGATGTTTATCAAACTGAAGAAGAGCAAGTAGAAAGTATAAAAAAGTGGTGGGCAGAGAATTCGCGCGCGATAATTTTTGGCATAGGTCTGGGTTTGTTTGCCGTTTTTGGTTGGCAGGCATGGAAAGATCAGCAGCAGTCGCACGCTGTTGAGGCGTCTGACTTGTATCAGCAATTAGTAACGACTATGCAAAAACCAAATTTTGACGCTGCAATTAGTCTAGCCGTAGAGCTCGATGAAAAATATACCGAAACGCCCTATGGCGCACTCGCCGGTCTTTATAAAGCAAAGGCTGAACTAGAAAGAACTGACTCCAAAGCGGCTGTAGCATCACTTGAACGCGTAGTCGAAATTGCAGATAACAACTCTATCCAACACGTTGCTCGGTTAAGAGCGTTTAGGATTCGCGTTGGAGAAGGTGACGTTGAAGGTGTGATTAAAGACGTTGATTCCGTTTTAGCAGAAGAGAATGGCGTTAACCCCGGTGAGTTTATTGGGCAGTATGAGGAAATTAAAGGTGATGGTTATCGCTTATTAGGTGACGTTGAAAAAGCACGCCACGGTTACATTGCCGCTTTGCGTACAGCTACACTCAACCGCCGGCTCATCCAGTTAAAGTTAGATGATTTAGGGCCACCACCTGCGAAGTTTGGTGCATCCGAGCAGAAGAAATCGCAGGCTAATAACGTAGAGGGCGAGTCAGAAGGATGAGTTATGTAGCCCGTTTTGTATTTACTTTATTGCCGCTTTTGTTGTTAACAGCGTGCGCTGGCCTGGTTGATGCGACTAAGTCGGCGAGCAAAAGCCTTGAAGGGGATGCGGTTGAAATGTTGAGCTTTTCATCAGAAGACGAGTCACGTCCACCTAAAGAGCTAGAAGATATCTCGAACGAGGTCGTGCTAGCTAAGCTTTGGCAAGAGAAATTAAGTGCTGGCCAAGGCGATCGCTTCTTGAAGCTTGAAATGGTGTCTACAAGTGAGCAGCTTTTTATTGCCGACCATAAAGGTCGAGTCGTCGCATTAGATAGACAAACAGGCGAGAAGGATTGGGCTGTTGAAACTAATCTACCAATTTCCGGTGGTATTGGCTTGGGGGATGGCTACTTGTTTTTTGGTACAACCGATGCCGAAGCGGTGGCGTTGAGCTTTGCAGATGGTAAAAGAGCGTGGATCAGTCAAGTTTCTAGTGAAGTTCTTTCGGTTCCGCGCTATGAAAATAATATTGTGATTTTTCGCAGCATTGATGGCGCAATCGCCGCGTTAGATGCATTAGATGGTAAGGAACTATGGTCTTTTGTTAGAGATGTTCCCGCCTTAAGTTTGCGCGGAACGAGTTCACCCGTGCTAAAAAGTGGCGGGGTTATCGCAGGTTATGCGAATGGGCAGTTAGTTGTTTTACGCTTGTTAGATGGTTTACAGATATGGCAAACGAGCGTTGCCATACCGCGTGGTAGAGGCGCACTTTCCCGTATGGTCGATGTAGATTCTGATCCGTTAGCAGGTGATGAATATATTTATGCCGCGACCTTTAATGGTGGTATGGCTGCCGTTGAGATACGGACGGGGAAGATTGCCTGGCGCCAATCAGAGCTGTCGTCATTTAAACAAATGGCGAGTAATTGGTCGTCCATTTTTGTCGTTGACATTGATGATCATATTTGGTCAGCCGATCAAGAAACTGGGGGCATCAACTGGCAAATGGATAAATTAGAACATAGGCGCTTATCGCCCGCTGCCATCGTAGATGACGTGCTACTGACGGCAGATTATGAGGGTTATTTACATATGATTTCAGTTAGCGACGGGCATTTAATGGGGCGGATAAAAGTGAGTAATGCTCCTGTTGTTGCTGCGCCGCTTGTGGATGGAGGCTTTATTTTTGTGCAAGACATTAATGGGCAAGTCACAGCCTTACAATTTGCTTCAGAAGAGGCATCTGAAGACTAGACCATGCTCCCTGTTATAGCTTTAGTGGGTCGCCCGAATGTGGGCAAATCCACCTTATTCAATTATCTAACTAAAACACGAGATGCACTGGTTGCGGATTATCCAGGGCTAACGCGTGATCGGCAATATGGGCTTATCAAGCGTGGCGGCGTACGGGGGCTTGTGGTTGATACCAGCGGAATAAGTGCAACGGCTGATGGGATTGACGGTGTTGCGGTGGAACAAGCTCAGCGCGCATTAGAAGAAGCTGACGTCGTTCTTTTTATGATGGATACTCGCCACGGCCTACACCCAATAGATGAAGAAATAGCGAATAGCTTACGTAAACTCAGCAAAACAGTTGTGCTCGTTGCTAATAAAATTGATGGGCTGGATGCAAATACGCACATCGCTGAGTTTCATGGCATGGGTTTTGAGAAACCGTGGCCGATAGCGGCCACCCATGGACGTGGCGTAACAGAGCTATTAAAGTACGTTGTTGGCTTATTGCCTGAAGCCGAATTTTCAAGTGAATCATTGCCCGGCGAAGGTATTAGAGTCGCGGTTATTGGTCGTCCCAACGTAGGAAAGTCCACGTTGATAAATCGCGTGTTGGGTGAAGAGCGCGTGGTCGTTTTTGATGAACCGGGCACGACTAGAGACAGTGTGTTTATTCCTTTTGAGCGCTCTGGTAAGAAGTACACATTAATCGATACAGCGGGTGTTCGACGACGATCAAAAGTGTCCGAGGTGGTGGAGAAATTTAGTATCGTGCAAACGCTCAGAGCCATAGATGATACCCATGTAGTGATTTATTTAATTGATACCAGCGAGGGTGTCACCGACCAAGACGCGAGTTTACTCGGCATGGTGTTGGAATCGGGCAGGGCTTTAGTGATTGGTTTGAACAAGTGGGATGGCTTGAGCGAAGATCAGCGCGATAAAGTAAAACGCCAAGTTGACGTGAAATTAGGGTTCTTAGAATACGCAGAACGTTATTATATTTCCGCTCTGCACGGCAGTGGCGTTGGAAAGCTGTTTGATGCAATCGACGCATTGTACCACTCAGCAATGATTGATATGTCGACGCCGCGGTTGACCGAGATATTAAAAAACGGTATTCAAACGCATCAACCTCCGTTAGTAAAAGGACGCCGTATTAAACTCAAATATGCGCACCAAGGCGGTCAAAATCCACCTGTCGTTGTCATTCATGGCAACCAAACGGTCGCTATACCGGGTAGCTACAAACGCTATTTAATGAATCTATTTAGAGATAAATTGGGCTTGGTGGGGACGCCGATACGTCTGGAATTCAAATCGCCCGATAACCCCTATACGAAGAAAACGCGAAAATCTGCGACTAATATTGCGAAGGGTAAGGCGGGTAAGTCGTTAGAAAAAAAGCCGCGCAAAAAAATAAAGCACCGCTAACGCTAAAACTTTATTTGCACTGCCCAGGTTTTGGGGTTGTATCTGATTTTTTTTCTAGCTTTATAAAATCACCGTGATATTTAAGGTTTACTAATTCGGGATATTTTTTAGTCCGTTTTTTAAGGCTATGACGGATTGAACGTATCATTAAACGTGTATTCGGATCCCAAGGCATCTGAAACGAGTTTTCGCAGTGAGTGCATTTAAAGGTGGCGATTTTGCCATCATTTTCAATCGTTGTTATAGTCCAGAAATTACAGTTAGTACAAAGGTCTTTGATTTGCATTAGTGTGTTTTTAGATTTAATTTGTGTATATGGTCGCTAATAAAAAATGCAGGGTCAACCTTGGTTTTATTTAAATAAACGTTCCAGTGCAAATGCGGGCCCGTCACGCGCCCTGTCTCACCAACTCTCCCTATTTTATCTCCCTGGCTTACGCTGTCACCAATAGAAACAAGTGTCTCGTTTAAGTGAAAATAGCCCGTTATCAAGCCTTGTCCGTGGTCTACTAGCACCGTATTGCCATTAAAGAAATAATTTCCAACATCTACAACGGTGCCTTTAGCTGGCGCAACTATAAGTGTTCCCGTTGCTGCCGCAATATCTAAACCGCTATGTGGCTTGCGTTGCTCTCCGTTAAAGAATCGTCTGAGGCCAAAAGGGCTACTTACCCGTCCGATTGTAGGTAGGATAAAATCAACAGATGCAGCTTGGTCTGTCCACGTTGCCAGTGCCGCACCGAGTGTTTTCTTTTCACGAGTAATTCGTCCAATATCTAGTGGGTTAGGGTTGACCATGCGTTTGTTTTTTAAAGTAATGTGTTGGTCAGGATATATTTTTGACGATACGTTAAAAGAAAATAACTCTTTTGTTAGACGGTTCTCTATTTTGTGTTGACCCGTTTTAGCAGACAAGGGAATACCAACAATTGCAAGCCAATGGTCTTGTTCGGGTAATACTAAAACCTGCCTGCCTAGATAGCGTATCTGCGGCTTGCTTGGCGCATTGATTGGAACAACCGCGATTCCACCGGGCACTAAATTTTGTTGCGGAAAAGCGAGGGCAACACTGAATACAAAGTAGGAAAGAATCAAGAGTAGGAAGCGATTAGGTTTCATCAATTTTATCCAGTGTTGTTTGTAACGAGCCATCCTGTAATTGAATGTGCAGTTTATCACCTAAGTTAACTTGTTGTGTGCTGTGAATAATAGTGTCGTCTGCAATCTTTTTAGTGACGCTATAGCCCCTTGATAAGGTCGCTAGGGGGTTTAGTAGCTCCAGTGCTTTTGTGCAATTTGCAAAGCGCAGGCGTGATTGATACACCTTTTTTTGAATGTTAATAGTTAAATTATTTTGATGAGATGCAAAAATCTTTTGGTGCGATTTAATTCTGTGAATAGGGTTGTGGTGGAGTAACTCCGTGCTCAGTTGAGCGATATTGAGTCGAGCTCTTTGTAAGTATTTTCCAGGCGCTTGAAGCAACCGAGCATAACAATCGTCTAAGCGTTGCTGATGCATTTCAAGTTGTCTGCAGGGGTGTAGTTGCTTTAAGAGCGCGCTTAAGGAATTAAGTTGCTGCTGTTTGTGTTGCCTTGAGCGTGCTGCCGATTGGCCGAGTTTGTTTGTTAAGTGTTCAAGGTGCGCAAACCAATGCTGTTGATCTGGACTGAGCATTTCTGCTGCGGCAGAGGGCGTTGCAGCGCGTGCATCAGCGACAAAGTCGGCGATTGTGAAGTCAACTTCGTGGCCTATAGCAGAAACAATAGGTAGGCTTGAGGCATAAATTGCACGTGCAACGGATTCTTCGTTAAAAGACCAAAGGTCTTCCAGTGAGCCGCCACCCCGAGCGAGGAGTAGAACATCGCAGTCACTTCTCTCGTTTGCGAGTTGGATAGCGGCGCAAATTTCATTTTTAGCGGCGTCGCCTTGCACGCTAACGGGGTATATAAGAACTGGAATGCTAGCAAAGCGTTTTTTTAGGACAGTCAGAATATCGTGTATCGCCGCGCCGCTTTGGGAGGTGATAACGCCAATTTTCTTTGCTAGCGCAGGTAAGGCCTTTTTTCGCTCAGCTTCAAATAACCCCTCGGTGAGTAACATTTGCTTTAGCGCATCGAACTTTTGTCTAAGCGCGCCTTCGCCTAGGGGTTCTATACGCTCGACGATGAGTTGGAAGTTGCCACGCGCTTCGTACAGACTCACCCGGGCCTTTAATAATACGTGCTGGTTGTTTTCTGGTTTAAACCCAATTTTTCTAAGCTGTGGGCGAAACATCGCGCATTGAACCTGCGCTTTATCATCTTTTAAGGTGAAATAGATGTGCCCCGATGCAGGGCGTGACAAATTAGATATTTCTCCTTCGATGGTTAAATTAAGGAAGTGTCCTTCTAAAATAAGGCGTGTTTCTCGGCAAAGTTGTGAAACGCTATAGATGTATTCGTTTTCGTTCATGACACGTTCAATACAGCGGAAAAAATCTAGTGGATGATAAAGTTTCGAGCATAGCTTATAATAACCTGCTTTTTCTACGGAGAAGCACTGAATAACATGCGATTTGAACAGGAAGCTTTAACATTTGATGATGTCTTGCTGGTACCAGCGCATTCCACTGTCTTGCCGCGCGACGTCGACCTCCAAACCCAACTAACACGCGAACTTACGTTAAATATCCCCCTGCTTTCTGCAGCGATGGATACAGTAACCGAGGCGCGTTTAGCGATTGCCTTAGCGCAAGAAGGTGGAATCGGTATTATTCATAAGAATATGACGCCTGAGCAGCAAGCAACCCAAGTGCTAAAAGTTAAACGTTTCGAAAGTGGGATTATTAAAGACCCTATTACGGTTAGTTCAGACACAACTATTAAAGATGTAATTGAGCTAACAAAACTACACGGTATATCCGGCGTACCTGTTGTCGACGGCGATGATTTAGTCGGTATCGTGACGAGCCGTGACCTGCGCTTTGAAACGCATATGGATGCATTGATAGGCTCAGCGATGACGCCAAAAGAAAAGTTGGTGACGGTACGAGAAGGCGCGAGTAAGGAATCGGTCATCGAATTGTTGCACGAACACCGCATAGAAAAGGTCCTCATCATTAATAAGGCTTTTCAGCTTCGCGGCATGATAACGGTTAAAGATATTCAAAAAGCTAAAGATTACCCACAGGCGTGTAAAGATAGCCAAGCGCGTTTACGCGTAGGCGCCGCCGTTGGAACGGGTGAAGGTACAGATGAACGCATTGATGCTTTAGTTAATGCAGGTGTGGATGTGGTTATTATCGATACTGCGCACGGTCACTCCCAAGGAGTATTGGATCGCGTGAAATGGGTAAAGAAGAGCTACCCTGACCTGCAAGTGATAGGCGGCAACATTGCAACTGCAGATGCCGCGCTAGCCTTGGTTGAAGCTGGGGCGGATGGGGTAAAGGTTGGTATAGGGCCGGGTTCAATTTGTACCACGCGCATCGTTGCTGGAGTGGGTGTGCCGCAAATTACCGCGGTTGATAGTGCGGTTCTAGCGCTAAAAGGAACCGATGTCCCCGTTATATCTGACGGCGGCGTAAGATTTTCTGGCGATGTGGCGAAGGTGATTGCGGCAGGCGCAAGCTCGGTAATGCTGGGTAGTTTGCTGGCGGGCACCGAAGAGGCGCCCGGCGAGGTAGAGTTATTTCAAGGCCGCTCCTATAAAAGCTACCGTGGGATGGGCTCATTAGGCGCTATGTCTCAACAAGAAGGCTCAAGCGATCGCTACTTCCAAGACGCAAGCGAGGCGGAAAAGTTAGTTCCAGAAGGCATTGAAGGCCGTGTTGCTTATAAAGGAAGCATGGTGAATATTGTGCATCAGTTAGTGGGCGGCTTACGTGCCAGTATGGGTTATACCGGTTGCGAAAGTATTGAGGTGATGAGGCACAATGCAAAATTTGTACGTGTTAGCAGTGCAGGCATGCGCGAAAGCCACGTGCACGACGTTACCATTACCAAAGAAGCACCTAATTATCGAATTGAACGATAAACCAAGAGGGTCGGTTTGACTATAGAGCAGCACGAGGATATTCATTCTCATAAAATTCTAATTCTAGATTTTGGTTCGCAATATACGCAGCTCATCGCAAGGCGTGTGCGCGAAATTGGCGTGTATTGTGAGATATACCCTTACGACGTTGAGCAACAGGCGGTTAGCGACTTTGCTGCAAATGGCATCATTTTATCGGGCGGACCAGAAACAGTAACTGAGGGCAATGCGCCGCAAGCACCACAAATCGTTTTCGAACTGGACGTGCCAGTATTAGGTATTTGTTACGGCATGCAAACGATGGCGGCACAACTAGATGGACGTGTCGAAACCTCGGAGCATAAAGAGTTTGGCTACACCAGTATTCGCGCAAGAGGGCATACGGCTCTTTTGAAAGATATTGAAGATCACACCACGTCTGAAGGTTACGGTTTATTAGACGTTTGGATGAGCCACGGCGATAAAGTCGCCGAGTTGCCAGCCGGCTTTAAATTAATGGCTAGCACAGATAGCGCGCCCATTGCAGGCATGGCGGATGAAAGTAATAAGTTTTATGGTTTGCAATTCCACCCTGAAGTAACGCACACCAAGCAAGGTGCGCGAATACTGAGTCGGTTCGTACTGGATATTTGTCAGTGCGAGGCGCGTTGGACCGCACATAATATTATCGACGCGAGTATGGCGTCTGTTCAAGAACAAGTCGGCGATGAGCAAGTAATTTTAGGCTTGTCTGGTGGCGTTGACTCTTCAGTAGTTGCGGCTTTATTGCACAAAGCCATTGGAGACCAATTGACTTGTGTATTTGTCGATACTGGTTTGCTTAGGCTTCACGAAGGCAATCAAGTGATGACCATGTTTGCCGAACACATGGGTGTTAGTGTTGTTCGCGTCAACGCAGAAAAACGCTATCTAGATGCACTTAAAGGTGTATCGGACCCTGAGACTAAACGAAAAATAATTGGCAACCTGTTTATCGAAATATTCGATGAAGAAGCGGCTAAATTAACAGATGCAAAGTGGTTGGCCCAAGGCACTATTTACCCTGATGTTATCGAGTCAGCGGGTGCTAAAACGGGCAAGGCACACCTGATTAAGTCACACCACAATGTGGGTGGCTTACCTGATGATATGAAGTTGAAGTTGGTCGAGCCGTTGCGTGAACTATTTAAAGACGAGGTGCGCAAAATTGGCGTAGAACTCGGCTTGCCGTCATACATGGTTAACAGGCATCCGTTTCCGGGTCCAGGCCTGAGCGTGCGAATTTTGGGTGAAGTTAAAAAAGAATACGCAGATTTGCTGCGGTTGGCAGACGATATCTTTATCAGCGAACTCTATAACTACGATTTGTATAGCAAAACGAGCCAAGCTTTTGCCGTGTTTTTACCCGTTAAGTCGGTTGGCGTTACGGGCGATGGGCGTCGTTATGAATATGTTATTGCGCTTCGAGCTGTGGAAACCGTTGATTTTATGACCGCGCACTGGGCACACCTGCCTTATGACTTTTTGGGTCACGTCTCAAACCGAATCATCAACGAAATTTCGGGTATCTCACGCGTCACCTACGATATTTCTGGCAAACCACCCGCGACTATTGAATGGGAATAACGACATCTATGGATGATGCGGCCTGGATGCAGCGAGCAATCGATTTAGCGTATAAAGCGCAAGAGGTGGGTGAGGTGCCGGTTGGAGCGCTTATCGTAAAAAACGGTGAGTGTATTGGTGAGGGCTATAACGTGCCGATTAAAAATTTCGATCCGACAGCTCATGCTGAAATTATCGCTATACGCGCGGCGAGCCAAAAAATTCAAAATTACCGTCTAGTCGATTCGACGCTTTATGTGACGCTTGAACCGTGCGTTATGTGTATTGGTGCTATTCAACACGCGCGTGTAAAACGCTTGGTGTTTGCAGCCAAAGACGAAAAACGTGGTGGGGTATGTAGCGCGCTGTCGTTAGCGCAAGCGGATTACGTTAATCACCACGTTGAGTGGCAAGGGGGCGTTCTGGAAGAGGAATGCTCGCATTTACTAACGACCTTCTTTAAAGAGAAAAGGCGGCAAAGTAAGCAATAACCCAGGGTTCTTTTTTCTGCTTCCAAATCTGTGTATGCTTAATGGAAAATAGACGCTAATAACAGATTGGGGGTCGTGTGATAAATCACAGTGAATTTCAGTGGGAAGCGTGTGACGGCACGCCCATGCACGCTGTTAGGTGGATGCCGGAATCAGAACCAAAGATGGTTATGTGTCTCGTTCATGGGCTGGGTGAGCATAGCGGCCGGTATAAAAGCATGGCGGAATATTACGCCTCTTTTGGTATAGAAGTGGTGTCGTTCGACTTGAGAGGGCACGGTAAGTCTGAAGGTCAACGGGGCCACTCCGATGATTTCCAACAGCTTATAAAAGATATTAACCGCTTTTTATACCAAGCCTCGAAGATTGATTTAGATAAGCCACACTATATATATGGACACAGTTTGGGAGCCACCTTGGTGATTGAGTACGCCTTATCCCACTCCGGAGAGTATAAAGGCATTATTTTAAGCGCACCCATGTTTAGACCTGCATTCGAACCGCCTAAGTGGAAGGTCGCCCTTGGACGGAAGCTGCAATCGCTATGGCCAACGTTGTCGTTATCTAATGAGGTTGATATTAATACCTTGTCTAGAGATCAGGCTGTACTGGACGAGCATAAGGAAGACCCGCTAAATCACGGGAAAATTACCGCTAAACTGGGCACCCAGTTGCTTGAAACGGGGGAGCGCTTGCTACAAGAAGCGTCATTAATCGACTTCCCATTATTGATGATGCACGGCGATGCCGACAAATTAACGTGCCATAAGGCGAGTACCTTGTTTTCTGAATATGCAGGTGAAAAGTGTACGCTAAAAATTTGGGAAGATTTCTACCACGAACTTCACCATGAGCCCAAAAAAGAAGACGTTCATAACTTTTCGATAGATTGGATGAAAAAACACGCATAAGTCGGAACGTCCATTTGCATTACTTTAAAGCGCGGGCAAATCAATATTTAATGCTTCATCTGCGGTTTTGTTTGTTTGTTTGTTTTTAGCCGGTTTTTCTAGCTCGTTGAGCATATTGTAATAGTGCCGGATATTTTTAACGTACTTTACAGGCTCGTATCCTCGTGCATACCCGTGTTTAGTTTTTGAATACCACTTCTTTTTGGTCAGCAAGGGTAAACGCTCTTTAACGTCGACCCATTTATTTGGGTCGCCACCCTGTTTTTGCGTAATGATACGAGCATCTTCCACGTGTCCAAGACCCACGTTATAAGCCGCGAGTGCCATCCAAGTTTTATCAGGTTCTGGAATATGTTCTGGCATAACGGCAAAGCGCGTAGATAAGTAGTGCGCACCGCCCTCTATGCTTTGGCTTTGGTCTTGCCGATCAGATATCCCCATTTCTTTTGCCGTTACTTTGGTTAGCATCATCATGCCTTTAACGCCTGTGGGTGATACTGCATTGTTCCTCCAGTGTGATTCCTGGTATGCCACGGCGGCTATCAGCCGCCAATCAATACTGTATTTCTCTCCCGCGTTTTTAAAATCGGTCAGTGCTGGGGGCAGCCTGTCTCTTATGTGTCTCCAAAAAGTACAAATGCCAACATAATTAAGGGCTTTGGCAAAATCAAAATACTTATCGTGAAGCTGTTTTAGCGTACCGTCTTTTTCCGCTTCAGCTAAAAATTTAACGGCCTCATCGTATAAGCTATGGTCGTGGCTGATGGGGAAGGCCCAGCCAATTTGTTCAGGCTTTGATAGATTCAAGGCGGCGTATAATTTGGGGTATTTGGAACGAACGATTTGAAATTGATTTGAATCAGCAACGGTGTGGTCTAACACACCATCGTTAACCAGCTCTATTAACTCAGACGGGGTATGTTCATTTGTTTCGTTCCACACTAATCTTGGGTGGAGTAATTTTAATGCTTGCAGGTTTTCTGCATGGCTCGAACTTGAGAGCACCTCAAAAAACAACGTATCGACAGTGGCGATGTTTTTAGGACGATGAGTTCGCGTGTGGGTAACAAGCTGTTGGGTGACCTGGGCGTAGGCGGGTGTAAATTTCAGAGTTTCCAATCGCTCTTTGGTGACGCTTAAGCCGGCGGCCGCAAAGTCAGCTTTATCATCAGCTACCAGCTCAAGTATTTCGTGAAATTTATTAGGAACAAGAAAGTGCGCGCGTACACCGAGTCTTTCAGCAAAAAGTTGTACCAAATCGTATTCAAAGCCCATTGACCCACTCTCATCGATCTCATACGTGGTAGGGTCTATGCGCGTTAAAACCGTCAGCTCACCGCTTTGTTTAATAGTTGCAAGTTTATTCGGTGGTTCAGAGCAGGCAGATAAAAGCAGCATACTAAGAGCGATGATTACTCGGCTTGTTAAACAAAGGTAAGTCATACCAGTAGGGTAATTTAGTTTCAGCTTGGGGTGTAAATAAACACACACAGTTTTGACTGATTATATATGGGAAGAAACGCGTGCCTGATTAAATTTTAAAAAAAGATTCAATAAAATTTGAACTTATTGCTGATAGATGTAACTAATCATCAGGGCTTACAAGTAGCTAAGGTATTTAGCACTTGTAGACTGTAAAAAAAAGTGTTACTTTCCACGCGTTGTGTTCAGTTTAAGTGGAAGTAGAAAGGTTGAAAACAACACTTTTTTGCAAAAAAGTAATTTTAATTATAAATTAAGAGGAAAATATTATGAGTACACCTTCAGAGTCAATGGGTGGAGATATTTCAAAAGGCCTAATCGGTTGGAAAAGAATTACAATTATATTCATTTCCGTCACGATTTTAATGGCTGCATGGCGTATCTACCAGCAGTTGTTTGCATGGGATATGGGTATGGATTCGTTCGAACCTGAATTCCAAGTTTACTGGATGAACCTTCTATACGCACAGTGGATTATTGAATTCACACTAGCTGCGGTTATTTGGGGCTACCTACTTAAAACACGCGATAAAGACGTATTCAACATTACGCCACAAGAAGAGCTAAAACGCTACTTCACTTTAATGGCTTGGTTATTCTTGTACGTATGGATTGTATATTGGGCTGCTAGCTTCTTCGCAGAGCAAGATGCTTCTTGGCATCAAGTAACAGTACGTGACACTGACTTTACACCAAGTCACATCGTATTGTTCTACGGCACAATGCCTGCATACATCTTAGCGGGTGTGGGTGCGTTCTTATACGCTCGTACACGTTTGCCTGAGTTTGCAGCAAATATCTCAATTCCTTTTGTGATTGCAGTTGTAGGTCCTTTCATGATTCTTCCAAATGTTGGCTTGAACGAATGGGGTCACACATTCTGGTTTATGGAAGAGTTGTTCACAGCACCTTTACATTGGGGCTTTGTAACACTGGGATGGACAGCTTTAGCACTAGGTGGATTATTAATCCAAATCATTCTACGTATGATTCAATTAACTAAGATTGAAGGTGAAACCTTAGTTACTGAAGATATGAATGACGATGGAAGTTCTTACTAAGATATAGTTAGTAAAGACTAGTTGTGTATAAAAGGGCGCCTTTGGCGCCCTTTTTGTGTGTGAAAGGAAAAGGTTAAAAGCACAGAACGCTATGTGTAACTTAAGCCGTGAACAAAATTAAATTAACAGCATCAACTGTGTATAAGTTCAGAAAGGTATTGCACTATAGCGCAGGAGAATAGCGGTGCAATATCAACACATAGGTTACGGAATTAAAGGCTTCTATCGATTAGCCGGTTATGCGATAAGTAACGAGATGGATACAAGCATAAGTACAGAACGATTGAAGGTGCTAGAGTTTTTGACTAAACACGGGCTTCAAGCAGCTATAGATCACAG
>LWTN01000211.1 GCA_002101225.1 Cycloclasticus sp. symbiont of Poecilosclerida sp. M
ATCAATAGCGTTATTCATTCTGATGGTTGGCGCGGTTATAATGGACTTGTCGATTTTGGTTACAAGAAGCATTTTAGAGTGCATCATAGCCAAAATGAGTTTGTTAGAGGCACGAGCCATATCAATGGAATTGAGTCGTTTTGGGGCTATGCTAAAATACGACTGGTGAAGTTTAAAGGAATGGATAAAGGTTTGTTCAATTTGCACCTTAAAGAGTGTGAGTTTAGATTTAATAATCGAGAGCAAGATATATACAATATTTTACTCAAAATGTTCAGAAAAGAGCCGCTTAACTTGTCATGACCCATAAATAATAATATTGAATGGGCGCATTTTCGTTTTATAGAAGCGATTAAAAATGATGACTATTCTGTCGTGGGCGCCTTTATAGATGCGGGAATGTCTCTAAGCTCAAATAGCATTTTATTGGAGATCGCGTTGAGCAAATCCACAGACAAGGAAGGCATGTTGACACTGCTTAATCAGTACTTCCAGTTGGATTTTAATGCGTTGTATCAGCTGCCGAGTTATGTGAGTGAATTTGATGATGAATTGGCATCTGTTTCATCTTCTTATATTCAGAATAAAAAAGAAGAGCACCGGTTGGCAATGTCCAGGTATAAAAGAAGCGTTGTCGTGTGGGAGAAAGCACTGGAAAAGAAAAAAACCGAAATGTTGAGTGTCTGTACTAATGATGCGTGTAGAAGCGGCGGTATTAATGATGTGCGTAGGTTATTTTCGGTTTCCAAGCCCGTTGAGCCTCAAGAAAGCTATATTGCTAAGGAAAGGGTTTATGTTTCTTTGCAAACGCTTTTTGCTTGGCAAAAAGACGCCTTATTACTACAATTCGTTAAGAAGAATGGTGCTGAACTAATTCCGAACAAACTGTTCTTAACGGATGCTATGTTGATTTATTTTATAGTTGATAAAAGTGGAAAAAACACAGTTGTAAAACCCTGATGAAACATTAAAGAGTTACATGGAAACAAAAAAAATAATGTCGATAGTGGGAATGGGTTTAGGGGCAGCCTTACTTGCGATAACCTCGGGGTACTACTTTCTTTTCAATGAAGAAGTCTACGATAGCTATCGATACGTAGGAAGCTATACCTTGCCGATGAAAGATGCGGCGGGTGATGAGAAAAAATTGAGTGCGCTAACGACACTTAAAGCAAAGGGTGTCGAGTGGGCGCACTATAGACTTGTTGAAGCTATCGTCGCGCACGATTATCCGGTAATAAAGCTTTTTTTAGATAGCGGGATGGTGTTACGTAGTAAAGGCTTAATAGCCGAAGAGTTGATTATTAACCCTGAAAACTGGGTGGCGCTCATTGAGCAGTTGGGGATGGCAAATAAAAAAGATCTCTCAGCACTTTTCCCAGTGCCGAAGCACTTAACAGCGTTAGATGCTACGTTTAAGGCGATTGAAATGGAGTACGCCAAGCCACACGCTAAATTATTTGCAGAAAAATATCAAAAATTCCGCCCCATACACGAAAAGTGGTTTAACGAAATGCAGGCGGAAATGGAGAGAATGCGCACGATGTGCGATGGGGGGACGCGTTGTTTGGCTTTGAACCTACCTATTGTTAGGATTGAAGCTGAAAAGAGCAGACCCGTCGCGCCCGTTAAAGATTTTATCGAGTGGTTGCACCCTCATATGGGTTTGCTCAGCATAGTAACCTTGCTGAACAATGAAGAAACGAAGCGGTATTTACTGAAAACTGGCGTTACAGAAAGGTTGAATAAGCTGGAAATGAGCGATCATGGCATGGTCACTTTTAGAATTAACTCAAAAGGAAGCGTCAGTTATCCCGAAGGAATCCGCGTCAGAAAGCTCTAAACTGGTAAGAACACCATCAATCTGGCTGCAGATTGCAGAACATACTTAATCACTCGGTGGCTTTTGGTCGCGACGATTTCGGCCAGAGTGTCTTGCTGCCCAATGATTTTTCCAATGATGCGCTCGTAGCTCTGATTAGGGTCGCCAACCTGGTGGCTAAAACTTAGAAGAAACAACTCCCCGCTTTCTTGTCTTTTGGTTCTCAATAGCCAAGATGCAATTTCAATGTTTCGTGCGCTGTTATAAATTTTTTGTGCGTCTAGCGTGCTAAAGAGGTAGAAATCTTTTGTATGGTTGAAGGAAGTGTTCAGCATGCTGCCTACGCCGGCTATGTAGGCGAGCACTCGGTCGCCATGATAGTCCGGGTCGAAAGCGAGTCGAATACTATCGACACTCGATTTGCCTTGTACGGTGGGAAATTTTGGCCTATCAAATATTCGCTTAAGGGCTTCATCGCGATGGGCTAACCCCGCATTTCTCCATGCGTTTGGATTTCGTTTATACAGCTTTTCGGCGAGTAAACGTAGTTGCTCAAAGGTTTTTTTAACGTGTATGTCGAATACCGTATCAACATCTGTTTTAGCAACTTGCTCTAATTTAAAATATTCTAAATGACCACCTTTTTTATCGGGAATCTTGGCCGCACAGCCGAATAAAAAAAGCGTGAAAGCTAAAGAAAACAGCATAAGGAAGGCTTTTTTATTTTGCAAGAGGGTCATGTTATTTTTTAAATTAAACAAGGGTGAAACTCAAGTAAAGAAGTTTGCTAAGGTGGTGTTTAATCTAACAGAAAATAAAAGCTAGGCAATGGATAAAGATGGTTAACCAACAAAAATGCGTATTAATTACGGGTGCAGCGCGTCGCATAGGCGCCGAAATATCTCGTGCTTTTCATGCAGCTGGATTTACCGTTATTGTGCATTATTTAAAATCTGCGGAAGAGGCGGAGGGCCTGGTTGATTCGTTTAATCAGCAGCGCCCTAATAGCGCTTGGGCTATCAATGCTGATTTAAGTTCTATTGAACAGATTCGGAAGTTAGTGGATAAAGTCAGTGAACGGTATGGTGGATTAGACGTGCTCGTTAATAATGCCTCGAGCTTCTATCCAACGCCGGTAGGGCAGACTACGGAGACGCAATGGGATGAGTTGATGGCGAGCAACCTTAAAGCCTCATTTTTTCTCAGTCAGGCGACAAAAAACTTGTTAGCTAAAAGGGCTGGCTGCATCGTTAATATGGTCGATATTTATGCACAAAAAGCCTTGCCAGAATATCTTGTGTACAGTGTTGCAAAATCGGGTCTGCAATCATTGACGCGCGGCTTGGCCAAAGAATTAGCGCCGAACATTCGCGTTAATGGCGTAGCACCGGGCATTGTCTTATGGCCAGAGAATAATGCTACAGAGGATAACGACAGAATGATTGAACGCGTACCTCTAAAGAAAAAGGGTGTGCCGAGCGATATTGCTAAAACGGTGTTATTTTTAGCGCAAGACGCACCTTATATTACAGGTCAAGTGATTGCGGTAGATGGTGGGAAAAGCTTGGTTTAAAAGCCGAACGATACTTTTTGTTGGGCCAGTTCGTGCTTGTCGAAATCACGCCATAAATCGGCATAACTCGTTTGCAGAACTGGGTGGAGTAAGTTACCAGCAATTTCTGCCAGTGGCTCAAGCACAAAAGGGTATTGAGTAATCTCATCGCGTGGAATATTAAGTGATTGGTTCTTGCTGATAAAATCGCCGTAGAGCAGCATATCCAAATCGAGCGTGCGTGGGTTGAACTTTTTCTGCTCAGCCGTGCGGCCATTTTGTTTTTCTATTTGGGTCAAAACATTGTTCACTACTTTAGGCTCAAGCTTTGTATCAAAGGTGGCTATTAGGTTTAAAAACGCATCGCCTTCAAAGCCGACGGCGGCCGACTCGTAAACGCTAGAAAGTGTTAGCTCCCCAAAGTGTTTTTTAAGTGCGCTAATACCCAATCGAATATGGTGTTCTCGTTCAATATTGCTGCCAATACTCAGATATACCGTGGTCATTTAGCTTTTAATGCCTCGCTCGATGAGAATACCGACGTCATCCGCGTGCCGAATGGCACCTTTCTTGTTTAGCCTCAACCGTAACCAAGGCACATTAAAGTCGGTCAGTATTAACTCTGCGACCTTTTCGGCTAGGGTCTCTACTAATTGGAATTCACTGTGCTCTACAAAATCTATGATGGCTTTAGAAATCGCTTTGTAGTCAAGGGTGTCGTCAATATGGTCTGAGCTCGCCGCCTTTTTAATATCGGTTGCCATTTCAATATCAAAGAAAATAGCCTGCTTAACTGTTCTCTCCCATTCAAAAATACCAATAATGGTTTCAATACGTAGGTTTCGCAGAAAAATAATATCCATAGCCATGTTGTGTGTTGGAAGCGTTGAGATTGAGTGCATCATTATGACGCGCTGTAAAATTGTTACAAGTAAGACGCTAAGGCAGCGATGCGTTGAGATTAGTCAGGGGCCAGCGCGGTTTTGCTTGGACGCACAGTGGGTCGCTTTCGCCTGCCATTAGTCGCTGGTAGCCTGCGTAGGCAATCATTGCGCCATTATCAGTGCAGAATGACGGGCGCGGGCAAAACACCTCAACGGCCTGTTTTTTTGCAAGCTCAGCGAGCGAGGCGCGGAGCTGTTTATTAGCGCTAACTCCACCCGCGATAACAAGCCTAGATAGACCGGTCTGTTCTAGGGCGCGACGACACTTGATGAGCAAGGTATCGACCACGGCGTCTTCAAATGCGCGTGAAATATCTGCACGTGTTTGGCTGTTTAGGGTGTTTGCCTGGCTGGTAGTTAGGGCAAACGTTTTCAAGCCGCTAAAACTAAAGTCAAGCCCAGGCCGATTGGTCATCGGTCTTGGGAAAGTGAAACGTTGCGGATCGCCTTTTTCGGCGCAGCGCGCTAGCGCAGGCCCGCCGGGGTAGTCTAAACCAAGTAACTTGGCGGTCTTGTCGAAGGCCTCTCCCGCCGCATCGTCTAGTGATTCGCCGAGTAAGGTGTAACACCCAATGGCATCAACTTGTATGAGTTGTGTATGCCCCCCCGACACCAACAAGGCGATAAATGGAAAGGTGGGCGCGTCTTCCT
Organism: Cycloclasticus sp. symbiont of Poecilosclerida sp. M; assembly: GCA_002101225.1. Classification (GTDB taxonomy): domain Bacteria; phylum Pseudomonadota; class Gammaproteobacteria; order Methylococcales; family Cycloclasticaceae; genus Cycloclasticus. The sequence continues at coordinate 4,970 of LWTN01000211.1, forward strand.
CAAGCATAGGCGCTAATAAATGCCCCTCCATATGGTGCACGCCGATGGAAGGAATGCCCCAAGCATAAGCCAAGCTACGCGCAACACTGCTGCCTGCGAGTAAGGCGCCAACAAGGCCTGGGCCCTTTGTATAAGCAATGCCAGTTAAATCTGACGCTTGGATTTTAGCTTCGTTAAGGCACTCTCGTACCAGCGGTAGGATTTTGCGTACGTGGTCGCGCGAGGCCAACTCAGGTACAACGCCACCGTATTCGGCGTGCAGCTCAACCTGGCTATACAAGGTGTCGGCGATTAAGCCTTTATCGGAATAGATCGCGATGCCCGTTTCATCGCAAGACGTTTCGATGCCGAGCACAAACTGTTGCGTGGGTTGCTTAGAAGGAGCCGATTTTTCGGTGTGCATGAGACGAATTAAAATATGGACCAGGGTAGAAGGTTGTAAACTATTATCCACCATCGCAAAGCAGATGTCTTAAATGCAAGAAATATATTGAAGGCTTGGTGCATATGGGTCTTGGCAAGGGTGGGTAGTCTATGTATAATCCGCGCTCCGTTTAAGCACTAAAGAAAGAGAGAAATAGATGCCTTCAATTAAGGTTAAAGATAACGAACCATTTGATTTTGCACTACGCAGATTCAAGCGCACGTGCGAAAGAGCAGGTGTATTAGCTGAATCACGTAAACGTGAGTTTTATGAAAAGCCAACAGCCGAGCGTAAACGTAAAGCTGCGGCTGCAGTAAAGCGCCACCTAAAAGGATTATCTCGTGCGCGTCGCGCATTGAATAACCTACGTCGCGGCAGAAGCTAATTTAAACATTCGCTGAAATAATGAGCGAGCAAGGCACGACATTAACGCTACGTATTCGAGAGGATATGAAGACAGCGATGAAGGCGAGAGAGAAATTTCGCCTGGGCGTGATTAGGCTTATCTTAGCCGCTATCAAACAAAAAGAAGTCGATGATCGTGTTGAGCCAGACGACACGCAGGTTCTCCAGTTGCTCGACAAAATGGTGAAACAACGCCGCGATTCAATACAACAATTCGACCAAGCAGGTCGTGACGATTTATCAAAAATCGAACAAGATGAACTGGTTCTTATTCAAGAATACCTCCCCGAACAGTTAACCGATGCGGAAATAGATCAGTTAATTGATGAGGCCGTCAGCCAAATAGGCGCAGAAGGCATGAAAGATATGGGGAAAGTGATGGGTGTTTTACGTCCAAAATTACAAGGCCGTACAGATGTGGGTGCCGCCAGTCAAAAAATAAAACAAAAACTCGCGTAATTGCTCCTACTGGCTGCTTGGCAGCTTGCTTAAAATTTAATTCCAAACACGCCATGAGCGCACTTTTTCTTGCGCGGTGCTTGATGTATCCTGAGTCATTGATGCGCGGTAAAAAACTAACCACATAGAGCAAGATGAGAGCTAGTTTTAAAGCTAGATAAACAAAAATGGCAGGACGAATCCCCCAAAATTTTATTGATGATTTGCTGGCAAGAACAGACGTTGTTGATGTAATAGACGGGCTGGTGCCACTAAAGAAGAAAGGCGCTAATTATTCGGCTTGCTGTCCCTTCCATAACGAAAAAACCCCCAGCTTTACCGTCAGTCAAGATAAACAGTTTTATCATTGTTTTGGTTGCGGTGCGAATGGTTCTGCGATTGGCTTTTTAATGGATTTTAGTCATTTAGAATTCGTCGAAGCGATTGAAGAGCTAGCGAGTCGAGCGGGTGTTGAGGTCGTTCGTGAAAACGACGGCGGCACGTACCAACCGAAAGTGGGTTTTCCCCCGCTATATGAATTAAACGAAAAAGTGAGTGCTTTTTTTCAACAACAACTCAGGGAGCATTCTGCAGCGACAGCGGCAGTTAATTACCTAAAGCAACGCGGTATATCGGGTCGCGTAGCAAAAAACTTCCAGTTAGGTTTTGCACCCCCAGGCTGGAGCGCGGTGCTCAGTCAATTTGGTGAAGACGAAGCGCAAAAAAAACAACTGCTTGAATTGGGACTGATAGTCACTAACGAGAATGATAAAACGTACGATCGATTTAGAGACAGAATTATTTTCCCTATCCGTAATAAACGGGGTGCGGTAATAGGTTTTGGAGGACGTGTTTTGGGCGACGATTCGCCCAAATATTTAAACTCACCCGAAACGCCGTTGTACCATAAAGGGCGAGAGGTTTATGGCTTGTATGAAGCCAGCCAAGCGTCTAGTAAGTTACAGTGCTTCGTGCTGGTTGAAGGGTATTTAGATGTTATCGCGCTTCACGAAAGCGGCCTGCCCTACGCCGTGGCAGCCTTGGGAACGGCGATAACGCGCGAACAGGTTGATTTGCTCTTTAGAACGGCGTCAGAAATAGTTATTTGTATGGATGGTGATTCGGCTGGTCAAAAGGCGAGCTGGCGCGCTGTTGTAAACGCTCTACCCGCGCTTAAAAGTGGGCGGCAAATTAAAATTCTTTTATTGCCTACAGGTGAAGACCCAGATAGCTTAGTGCGAGGTGAAGGGAAAGAAAAATTTGAGCAGCGTATAGAGGAAGCTACGCCTTTGTCTGAATACTTCTTTGATACGCTCGCAAAAGAACACCCTTTATCAGCGCTAGAAGGCCGCGCGAGTTTCTTGGAGCAAGCAAAGCCGCTCGTTGATTTAATACCCAAAAGTGCTTTTTCACAAATGATGAAGAAACAACTCGCTACACTTGCGCAGGTCGATAGCGTTGGAGCAGTAAGTCGTCGGCCGCGCGTGCGAGCGAATACAGGGAAAAAACAACCGTCGTCCATTCGCCAGTTAATTACGCTTTTGCTGCATAATCCAGGCTTTGCATCGAAAATTGATAGTGAAGAAACTTGGTTGGACATGGAGCAACCGGGGATGTCTGTCTTGTGCCAAATATTAGAAATAGCACAGGGCTCTCCAGAGCTTTCAGCGGCAATGCTGTTGGAGCGCTTCCGAGGGCAGGAGAATGAAAAAACAATCGCCCTGTTATTTGCAGAAGAAGTGCTGATTTCGGACGAGATGTCAGAAGCAGAGTTTGATGGAAGTGTCAGTCGCTTACGTGAGCAATACAAAGGCAACAAGCTGGAGGTACTGCTTGAAAAATCGCGCTCACAGAACTTGTCAGAAAGTGAGCAAGAAGAGTTGCGTCAACTCATAAAGCAGTAAAACGCGAGTGGAAAAAAACACAATTTGTGCTACTATTATCGGTTCGGCCAGCTACTAAATTAGTGTCTGTGGTCGGAAGCGCAAACGAGGACATTTATGGAACAAGAACAGCAAGCCTCTAAAATCAAAGACCTTATAAAAAAAGGTCATGAACAGGGTTATTTAACCTATGCCGAGGTAAATGATCATCTACCTCAAGACGTAGAGCCAGAACGTATTGAAGAAATTGTCAGCATGATTTCAGATATGGGCATTGGCGTGCACGAAGTTGCACCCGAAACAGATACCATCACAGATGGTGCAGCCGTTGAGGAACAGGATGAGGGCGCAGCAGCAGAAGTTGCTGCCGTGGCACTTGCTATTGTCGATAAAGAGTTAGGAAGAACAACAGACCCTGTGCGAATGTATATGCGTGAAATGGGCACAGTGGGCCTATTAACGCGGGCGGGCGAGCTTGATATCGCTAAGCGTATTGAAGATGGTCAAAATCAAATGTTGACGGCGATTCTTCGTGCGCCACAAGTCGTTGATGCTTTTCTGGCGACGTTTGAAAGAATCAAAAATGAAGAAATTCGTTTACACGACTACATTGCAGGTTTTATCGATTTAGACGATGACACTGATTACACACAACCTGCAGCAGCGCGTGACGAAAATGAAGAGCCGCCTCCTCCTATCACGATTCAAGATGTTCAAGTACGCATCGATGAGATCGTAAAAAAATATAAAGCGTGCCAAAAAGCGGTGAAAAAACAAGGTTTTGGGGACGAAAAAACAGAAAAATTATACGACGAGTTAGCGCTATTATTAATGGCTATCAAGCTTACGCCGCGTCTATTCTCATTGATGACAGGTATTTTACGCTTAGTCGTTGAAACGGTTCGAGCACAAGAAAAAATTGTTTTAGACGTTTGCGTAAAAAAAGCCAAAATGCCGCGTAAGGTGTTCATTGAGCAATTCTCTGTGAGCGAAGGCAATATTAAATGGCTAGACGCGCATCTAAAGAAAGATAAAGCGTACGTGCCGATTATTAAAGAAAGTTTAATCGATGTTAAAAAGGCGCATATCCGGATTGGGCATGTAAGTAAGGAAAGTGGTTTATCAGTAGGTGAGATTAAAGACACAAACCGCCGTATGTCGATTGGTGAGGCAAAAATGCGCCGCGCGAAAAAAGAAATGGTGGAAGCTAATTTACGTCTCGTTATTTCGATAGCTAAAAAATACACCAACCGTGGCTTGCAATTCTTAGACCTTATTCAAGAAGGCAATATTGGCTTGATGAAAGCGGTTGATAAATTTGAATACCGTCGAGGCTACAAATTTTCAACCTATGCGACGTGGTGGATTCGTCAAGCCATTACCCGTTCAATTGCCGATCAGGCGAGGACTATTCGTATCCCTGTGCATATGATTGAAACGATTAATAAATTGAATCGTATTTCGCGTCAAATTCTTCAGGAGAAAGGTCGTGAAGCGACCCCAGAAGAGTTGGCAATAGAGATGGAAATGCCTGAGGATAAAGTGCGTAAAGTGCTTAAAATTGCCAAGGAACCTATTTCAATGGGCACACCGATTGGCGATGATGATGATTCAAGTTTGGGCGACTTTATTGAAGATGCAAATGCCGTATCACCCGTGAATTCTGCAACGGTCGAAAGTCTGCGTGAATCAACCCAAGATGTACTAGCGGGGCTAACGGCAAGAGAAGCCAAGGTTATTCGTATGCGTTTCGGTATCAACATGAACACCGACCATACGCTAGAAGAAGTGGGTAAACAGTTTGATGTAACGCGTGAGCGTATTCGTCAAATTGAAGCGAAAGCATTGCGTAAATTACGCCACCCTTCTCGTACAGAACACTTGCGTAGTTTTATAGACTCTAAAGAGTAATGCTCATGGGCCTTTAGCTCAGTTGGTTAGAGCAGTGGACTCATAATCCATTTGTCGAAGGTTCAAGTCCTTCAAGGCCCACCAATTAAAAGCCCCAACGCTTTATGGTTTTGGGGCTTTTTCTTTACGTCATAAAATTTAAGGTAGAACATCATTGAACGCGCTTGCTTAATGCTGCCGTGAGTCGTTGCAATGACAAAGAGCTGTCATCTGGGTCTAATTGCACGTCTAAGATGCAGAACTCATCGTTGTGTTTTTCCGTTTGAACAAGCGCTTCTTCCAGTTGATTTTCCGATTTAATATAAAAGCCTTTGCCTGCATTGAGGACGAGGGGGATTTTGCTAAATTGCCACGGGTGAATATCATTAAATTGGCCGTCTAGCATGGGACGTTCGGTCCCATACCCGCGGTTATTAAGCACAATAATAATCGGGTTAAGCTTAAAGCGCGCAATTGAAGACAGCTCCATTCCCGTCATTTGAAATGCGCCATCTCCCACCAATACTAATGCGCGAAGGGCAGGGTTTGCCAATTGGGCGCCCATGCTGGCGGGTACAGCAAAGCCGAGAGAGGTGTAATAAGCGGGGGCTAGAAACTCGGTTTCGCCATGAATAATCATATCAATCGCTGCGAACATCGCATCGCCAGGGTCTGCTATGACAACGGTATTGTCATCTAAAAAGGTGTTAAGGCGCTGAAATAAGTAGCTTACGGTCATCTTTTTGCCAGCGGTAGGGGTGGGCGTAATTGCTGCGGGTGGGTGCGGTCTTTGTTTAGTAATTTGTTTGTTAAATCTAGCTTCAGAAAGCCCTTGAAGATAGTCAGCCATTTCTACGTGTTCAAAGGAGTGATATTTAATAGTGACTTTTTCGCTAGTCACATAGATTGATTTACCTTCATCCAACTGGGAGGTAAAAATGCCTAAATTAACATCGGTCAAAAAAACGCCTAGCATCATAATACAATCGCTCGACTCCACGTACTCGCGTACTTCATCGCGGCACATAGCGCCTTCATAGACGCCGAGGTAGAGCGGGTGGTTTTCAGCAATGACCGACTTGCTTAGAATCGTAGATGCGACCGGAATGTTGCTGCTGTCCAATAGAGTATGTAAAACGTCTTGTAGGCCAAATCGGTGTAATTCCACACCGGCAAGAATCACGGGCTGCTTGGCGCGTTTAATCATTTTTGTGCTTTCTTTTAAGGCCTCACTTAAAGCATTGGCATCGCTGGTATAAGTCGGTTTAATGGGTTCATGCTTTGTGTTGATAGGCTCTAGAACTTTGTCTCTAGGTAACTCGATATAAACGGGGCGTTTATGCCGGGCAGCCGCATTGAATACGCGGTCAATTTCTTGACAGGCGGTTTCTGCATCATCCAGTAACGTCGTTGCAACGGTCAGTTGTTCAAACACTTTAAGCTGGGTGTCAAAGTCACGAACTTTATGGTGTAAAAGAGCATTCTTAGTACGCTCATTAATTCCGGGCGCGCCACTGATGACAATAACGGGTGATTTTTCAGCAAACGCCTGCGCGGTGGAATTGGCAACTTTTAGCCCGCCCACACAATAGGTAATACAGACGGCACCCAAGCCATTAATTCGAGCATAGGCGTCTGCGGCAAACCCCGCACCTTGCTCGTCGCACGTGTTGATGATTTTAATGGGGCTATTTTCTAAGGCCTTGTAAAAGCCGAGCACATAATCACCCGCGACACCAAATATATGCCTAACGCCATTCGCGTATAGCTTGTCGATAAGATAGCTGCTGATGGTGTGCTCTGTGTCCATAAAACCTCCTTAGCGAGAAAGTTATTTAATGTAGGTGTGCGTAATATTATCTAATAGTGTAGACCGCGAAGGTGCATTTTTTCTCATTAAAAATTTGACTGTGTGGCTCCAGTGCAAACTTTGTTATGCTCTGAACACGCGTCGATTACGTACAGCACAGCGGGGGAATCTTTAGATGCAACTGATAAAAAGAGAACACGGTAAAGAACAACCTTACTGGCCACTGGGGCCTTTTAAAATAAGACTGCCTTTTATTCATTATCGCTGGGGTGCTTTATACGTTACCTACCTTATTAGGTGTTCCCCTAGTCCCTGGCTGGATAACGCCCGCCATTCCTGTGGTGCTGCTTTATTTGAAGGGCTTTGAGCCGGGACCGGAGGCCATACAAGCCTTATTTGCTCTACAGCTAGAAGTGGCGGTTATCTTTTTTGTACTCGGTGTAACTCGCCTTGGCTCAACGTTAGTAGATATTATTCCTAATTCGCTTAAAGCCGGTATTATTATTGGGGCTGGCATGGCCCTTTGATAGGCGAGTTGAAAGTGGGTGGTCGGATTGAAGCCACACCGATTTCTTTAATTGTGGGTGCGATTATTTCGACCTATGTGTTGTTTTCCTTGTCCTTTAAAAATATCGCTAAAACCAGTTCTTTAGCGCTTAAAGTTGCCAGCTTCGGCATGGTTCCCGGGATGATTTTAGCGATGATTATTGGTTGGGTCGTTGGTGAGTATGATTTGCCGAGCATTGAATGGGGAATCACCCAACCAGATTTTGCATTGATGACAAAATATTTAGCCTTTAGCGTAGGATTCCCCAGCTGGGAAATTTTTCTTACCGCGATACCCACGGCAATTATCGCCTACGTTATCGCGTTTGGTGACATCGTTATTGGCTTTACCTTGATGGATCGCATTGACCATTTACGTGAAGATGAAAAGATCGAAACGAATGTTGACCGTGTCCATCTTGTTACGGCTATTCGAAATGGCATTCACGCCTTTCTAGCGCCTTGGCCAGGTCTCGCCGGCCCTCTTTGGACGGCCGCACACGCGACCGTTGCCGAGCGATACGCAATGGGTCGAAAATCGATGGAATCTATCTATAGCCGCGGTGGCACTTTTTGGTTCGCCGGTTTGTTTGCGCTATTTATGTTGCCTTTGGTTACTTTGTTTAAGCCGGTGTTGTCGATTGCCTTATCTCTAACCTTAATTCTTACCGCGTATATTTGCATCATAGTGGGTATGGAGCAGCTAAAAAACTCTACCGAACGGGGTGTGGCAGGCATCGTTTCGGTTACGCTAACCATGCCAGACCCTAAATCCACAATCTTTGCGGTGTGTATTGGTTTGGCGTTATATTTTCTAATTGAAAGACCTCGTTTATTAGATAAGCATGAATCTGATGAAGCAACAGAGCAGCCCGTGAGCGAGAAGGGTAAAGGCAAGAGCGGTTAGGTAGAAACCTTACGCGTCATCAGATTAGGTATAGGTAGGCGACTAAGAATTTATAGATAAAATGCGAGTGTATAAGCCTCCAAAAAAACGGTATGATAAATCGCCAATTAATCACAGCTTAAATTTGGTAAAAGGATTTTACCCATGCGCTTAAATTTTAACCCCCTAGTGAGTAATAAATAAATGTCATCATTATTTTTAGCGGCCTATAACCGTTTTATCTTAGGGCACCCAATCATTACGTTGTTTGTTACCGTTTTATTCGTTGTGGCATTAGGGTCGCACGCCCATAAGTTCAGATTGGACGCTTCGGCCGATACGTTGATATTAGAAAATGACGCGTCACTCAAATATTACCGTTCAATCAAGGCTATATATGGCACGGATGATAGCCTAGTTATCACTTACACACCTGAAGGTGATTTGTTCTCTGATGAAGCCTTAGAAGATCTTCGACAGTTTCGCTCAAAGCTTTCGAAAGTAGATAGAGTCGCGACCGTAACATCCATTCTTGATGTCCCACTCATTAACAGCCCGCCTGTTACTCTCTTTGAGTTAAGCGAAGGCATCATCACGTTAGAAAGTCCAGAGGCTGATCGTGTACTCGCTAAGAAAGAATTCCTCACCAGCCCACTGTATCGAGATCTTTTGGTGAGCGCTGATGGGCAATCAACAGCGCTACAAGTTACTTTTGAAGCGGATGAAAAACGCGACAGCCTATTAAAAAAGCGAAATATACTTCGGGCTAGACAACTTGAAACTGAGCTTTCAATGGAAGAAAGGCAGTCGTTACAAGAGGTGTCTGACGAATACGACTCTTATAATGCGGTGCTACAAGTACAGCTTGATAATACGGTTAAAGCGGTAAGAAAAATCATGGACGAACATAGGCATTCGGCTAGCCTATTTTTAGGTGGTGTGCCAATGATCGTTAGTGATTCAATTGACTTTGTACGCCATGATTTGCTGGTCTTTGGATTGAGCGTTCTCGCTATTCTTGTGGTTATTCTTACCCTTATTTTTAGACGGCCGCGCTGGGTTATTCTTTCAATGCTAACTTGTGCAGTTTCCGGTTTCAGCATGATTGGAATGCTAGGCTTGCTCAGGTGGCCAATCACCGTTGTATCGTCAAATTTTGTCTTATTACTGCTTATATTAACGCTCTCGCTATTAGTGCACTTAATCGTTCGATACAGAGAGTTATTGGCTGAGAAGCTTGAAAGTAGCCAGCGAGAATTAATTTTAGAAACCGTAAAAAGCAAATTTGTTCCCTGTTTATATACCTCCATTACAACCATGGTGGCCTTTGGCTCACTGGTGGTAAGCGGTATTCGTCCCGTTATCGATTTCGGTTGGATAATGGTTATTGGGATAAGCATTGCACAGGTCATTACGTTCACCTTGTTTCCAGCAACACTGGTATTGCTAGGTAAAGAAAAACCCGTTGATGAACACGATTTTACCGAGTCCATTACTCAATTCCTCGCGCGCAAGAATGAACAGTACGGCGGAAGAATCATTAGCTTTTTTATTGTTTTCGCTCTATTAAGTGTTTGGGGATTTACTAAGTTAACGGTTGAGAATCGATTTATCGATTATTACAAAGACTCTACTGAAATCTATCAAGGCATGGAGCTAATCGATCGTAAATTTGGCGGCACAACACCGCTGGATGTGGTGATTGATGCACCCGCTTCATTCTTTGTTGAAGAAAGTGGTGCAGAAGACGAAGATGGTGACTTTTTTGACGATGAATTTGAGGACGAATTCGGAGATGAAGGTGCAGGTGCAGGTGCAGGGCTCACCGCAACAAGCTACTGGTTTAATAGTCAAAAACTTGACGATATATTAGCAATACATGACTATATTGATGACTTAAGAGAGAGCGGAAAAGTCATTTCTCTTGCCACCACGATAAGAATGTTGGGAAGCCTAAACGAGGACGTCCTCACTAATGACTTTGAGCTCGCCATTTTATACAAGAAGCTACCACCGGTTATAAAGAATGCGCTTATTCGGCCGTATATGTCCGAAGATGGCAATCAATTACGTTTCAGCATACGTGTTTTTGAGTCCGACCCCACGCTGAAACGCAGTGAGTTATTAACGAAAATTAAAAATGGCCTAATCCAAGAGTTAGGCTTAGAAGCCGAGCAGGTCAATGTCACTGGTATGGTCGTGCTCTATAACAACATGTTGCAAAGTCTATTCACGTCCCAAATATTGACACTGGGTGTGGTCTTTGTGGCCATTATGTTAATGCTAGCGGGGCTATTTAGAAATATACGCTTGGCGACCATCGCCATCGTACCGAATATGATTGCAGCGGGAATGGTATTAGGTATTATGGGCTGGCTTAAAATCCCACTCGATATGATGACGATTACCATCGCCGCGATTTGTATTGGGATTGCCGTTGATAATAGCATCCACTACGTTCATCGGTTTAAAAGTGAATACGCCATCAGCCAAGACTACTGGGTGGCTGCTCGTCGCAGTCATCAGACCATCGGTAGAGCGATGTATTACACGTCAATGACGATTACGTTAGGGTTCTCTGTTTTAGCGTTTTCCAACTTTATACCCACCATTTATTTTGGACTGCTCACAGGGTTTTCAATGGTCGCTGCCTTATTAGCAAACATGACGTTGTTGCCTTTGTTGATAATAAGGTTTAAGCCATTAGATGTTTTAGGTAACGTTAGATAGGAAGGCAAGATTCACTTTTTAATATTAGCTCAAAGCGTTAACGCGAGCTAAAGCAACCTCGTAGTCATTTTCAACGTTATCTCCGCTTACGCCTATAGCACCAATAACGCACCTTCTTTATCTTTTATCGGTAATCCACCAGCTAAAGTAATCAAGCCATTATTTGAATGCTCAATATTGAAGAGTGGTTGGCTAGGCTGTGCTAAAGGACCTAAATCACCACTGGGCATATTAAATAAACGAGCTGTCATTTGGATTCACACACGGCTATTTTCTCACGAAAACGACAAGCGGTATTTTTAGCTGGAATACCTGAGCTATCTACTATGCTGATACGCTTGCAATTTTTTGTATTGGCGCAGGGTGGGTCAGAAAGATTTATGTTGCCTATAAAATCATCTATATTTTTAGGGGTTACCTTAATAGGGTTGTTGTCGCACTTAGTGTATGGGAAATCATAGTTACCATTATCTAAAGGGCAAATAGTGTCACCAGAGCAGATGGCAACAGAGTAGGTTAAACCTCCGCAACATGGCTTCTTTTTGGCAGGCTCGCCGCCAAGCGCGGCGTGAGGGCTAAAGATTAAAAAAAGTAGCACTGCAATCGAAAGTTTGAATTGCTTATTGGACATAGTTTTTCTCTTTTTGGCGATAAGAAATGGTCTTGTATATTTAGCTTTAAAGCTTATATGCCTATATTTATACCGCCCACCCAGAAATCTCAAACAGTTTCTTTAATCGTGCTGGACGATAGTTGTTATCAGTTAGGTAGCGCACTTTAACGCTAGGATGAATTTTTGTCGGTTTGTCATCAATAACCAATGGGCGGTGTAGGGGGGGATTTAAATCGATAAACATGATTTCTGGACTTATGCAGTTTCCCTTTTGCGCCGTCTGTTAGGGAGCTTCGTATGTGTGGTTCAATTTTTAATCCTGCTTCAGTTGCTTCGTCCAACATCCAAGCGAGGGGCACATCCGAAGCTCTAAACCCAGATTGTTTGTCAGGTGGGTACGAGCCTCCAACATCAGAGTGGACACCAGAAAACCAAACCTGCTTTAGGTCTACGCCTTCTCTAGGCGTCCAAACTGTCGGCTCAAAATCTTCTCGTTTCTCATCGATCGCTAATGCATGGCGCGCAATGGCGATATTTGCCCCCATTTTAGTGTCATAAAACTCGTCATTTCGACCCAATAACCCCATCAGACTAATAAGGATGCCTAATGCGCCAACGGTGTCCCAAACACCGACAAAGTGTATTTTCTTAGCGGAGTGACAGTAGTCATCTCGAAATTTCTTAGATGTGTTGCCGTTCGGATGATTTTTAGCTGAGGGGCGTTTATAAATTTTCCAGGCATTAGAGATAAGCCGAGCATCGACGCGCTTTAAGATACCACAGTTATTAATTAAGCCACTTAAAGCACGAACAGTATAGGAGCCTCTGCTAAAGCCAAACAGGTAAATTTTGTCATCGGGAGCATAGTTTTGAACGATATACCGATACCCATCTAGAATATTTTTATGAATACCGCGTCCGGTCGCACCAGCACTAGTGCTACTGTGGTACGAACCGAGGCCCTAGTCATAAAAGATGTGCTGCTTAAGGTTAGGGGGTGACGGTTTAATAGCCCGAGCCAGTTTTAGAACATTAGTCGGGAAGTCTTTTTCAAGGTCATCTTCTGGGCGGTTCCATGTTCCATCTGCACAGATAACTATATTGGCCATCGCTATCTCTCCTTATAAATAAATAGAATCGCATATTTATTCTCTCACCCTCAGCCTGATAAAGGCGTTTTAGGCAAAGGGAGCTCGAAGCAGTTTTAAAAGGAATACGCATACTGCACGTGCTTTATAAAGTAGTTTTATTTTCTCAATGAGTAGGTAGAGGGTGAGGGTGAGGGCGCGGTCGAGAGATTTAAGGTGTGTAATCTGTTGTCGATTACGATAGGTCGCAGAAACAAAAATACAGATGACTAAAAAACCACCAATAATGAAAATGGGTGCAGTAACTGAGCGTAGCCAGTCAATACTTTTTAATTTGGCTATTAGCACATCAGTAAAAATATCCGCGATATCAAAACCGAAATAAGCAGCACCAAAAGCAGACCATGCTAAGCCCTGTAATAATTGCGGCGGGTTTGGTTGAAACCAATAAATCACACGGTTTTAGGTCGCCGTCAAGGCCCTGTAGCTCGAGCCGTACCAAATCTTTAAATGCCTCAGGGTCTTAAATGAATACCTTTTAAATAGCGCTCTCAAACTTTGTTTCAAGGTGCTCATTTCCTGTCGAGTTAGTTTTGGCGATTTCAATCAATTCATTTATCTTTAAAATCAGCTCTTTATCAGATGAAGTTTGAGAATAATAGTTTGAAAACTCTCTCGATTTAGTTATGAAGTTATAGAAATCAGATATACCTTCAACCCATTTAATATTGTCACTGTGCTGTTTCATATCTCAAACTCAATTAATTATTATGCGGATTAGGGTTGGAGTTAAGCCGCCCTCGTACCCATGAAAAATGAATATGCTATTTACTACCCCACATTTTCGCAACTGCGCGATTATTGCCTAACAAGCCAACAATTTCACATACAAAGCCAAGCAAAAAGAACACAAGAAAGGGAATAACCCCACCTATTTGAGATGAGACGATAGCGGACATGGCAGAAACGGCAGATAGAAATAAAAACAACCCGCCCATAACGAGTAGAATTTTCCGGTGAGACTCTTTGTAACTATATGCTTCTTCACCTGATTCAAAAATGCTGAGTATGGGCTGGGATATTTTTCTAAAAGTGTTTTTCATGTGTCTGTTCAGCTAATGTTTTAGGTAAAGCACGCGGGGCTTTTTCCGCGTCGCCTTTGATTTATTTGTTAGCACTTTTCTGATGTGCCACATACTCATCAAGTAATTGCCTAATCATTTTTTGATACTGCATATGATGTTTTTTTGCAGTGCCCTTAAAATAGGCAATACTCTCTGAACTCAGAGAAATTGTAATCTTAGTATTTTCTTGTTTGAGGGCGAGCTCTGCCGGAGAAGGCAAAAAATCAGGAACTAACTTTAAGTTGCCGATTGGCTCATTACTATATTGAATTGTTTTGCTCATAAATTCCCCTGCCTTTACGCCAATAACCTGCACCAAAAATACGGATGCAACCAGACCGATAAGTAAACCGAACAGTGATAATGCCATTACCTTGCTCATTTAGACCGAAGCAGTAAAAACGACTCTCAGCTTTACTGTGCTCCAAATCCTCAGCAATAATACGGTTGCTATCTAAGAAAGCATGTTGAGCCTCAATGAATGATATACCGTGTTTGCGTTGGTTTTCTTTATTTTTTGCCTCATCCCATTCGAAGCTTTGTTTACTCATAAAGTGAATATAGCATTAATATGGCTAAATCGCCATATATGTTTAGAGTGCTAACGTCTAGGTTAAGACGCGCGCGCCTTTTGCGCGTTAATCTTCCCCCGATAAAACGGACGGGTTAAACTTTATGCAGCCATCTTCTCATATTCAACTGGTGAGAGATAACCAATTCCAGAATGTAACCGTTGCTGGTTATAAAAATGATTAATATAGCTTTTCAGGGCTTGGCGCAGTTCTTCTTCATTTTTAAATGTTCTACTTCTGATAAGTTCAGCTTTCAATGAATGGAAGAACGACTCCATATGCGCATTGTCCGTACAATACCCCGCTCTATTAATACTGTGACGAATACCGTGTCGTTTAAGCTCATCACGGAAACGATGTGCCGTATATTCAACACCACGGTCTGTATGGAAGATCATATTGGCACAAGGTTTTCTATGTTTTAAAGCCTGTTTAAGCGCGGTTATAGATAACTCAACCGTTCTACTGTTACTTAGCGACCAGCCGATGATCTTACGGCTCTTGAATTCACATCATAAGTGCAACACTCGTTAGTTGGTCAAAAGGGTATAT
>LWTN01000212.1 GCA_002101225.1 Cycloclasticus sp. symbiont of Poecilosclerida sp. M
TCAAGGTGATCGCTATTGTCGTAGATAATTTGACGAAGGCGCTGAAAGTAATAGCTGGCAGTTGTTTTATTAACACCAACTAATGCAGCGGCTGTTCGTGCTGTTGCTCCTGCAACAAATAACTCTATTAACCTTGATTGTTTATACCAACTTAATTTACTCTTTCTCACTTTGCTATCCTAGATTAATTTAGTTATCTAGGACAGCCCCCTATTTTTTTCATGCCTACCCTTTTTTTTAACCTAACGGCCAAGCTCAAATCCCGCAAAAAGCAGAGCGAAGTTAGGAGTTAGACTATATCATTTATTTTTGAAAATGACATTATGCAAAACTTTTTACAGCCTTGTTTATGCACGTGACATAAACTGGATGCTAAGATACCAAAAACCGCACCTCTTACTCACATGCCTTTGCGTGCGCCAGCAAAATAATGCTCATCTAATTCACAATGCCATAGTTGAACTTGAGAAACTTTATCTCGTCGTTTACGGAAAAACCGTACTGCTGTATTGCGATGTGTACCGACTAAGTTTGCTGTTGTTCTTGCGGCAGTACCAGCAACGTTGTAGGCACTGTATTTGTACCTGTGGCAAATTGCCGTATGCCAGCCTAAAGGGATACAAAAAAACCCGCAGAGGGTATCTGTGGGTTAGGTTTTGGTACCACGGGCCGGAATCGAACCGGCACTGAGTTGCCCCAACTGGATTTTGAATCCAGCGCGTCTACCAGTTTCGCCACCGTGGCATACCGATGCGCATTATAGTCAAAAGATTTTCCAAACTCTATCGAAAAGGTTAACTATATCTGCTTGTAAAACCTCGCTGATTGATTGACTTCCTGTTAATATCACGCGCCATGCAAAAGAGCGACTTTAACTACACACTCCCAAACGAACTAATCGCTAAATATCCGTTAAAAAATAGGGTAGATAGCCGTTTGTTGGTTGTTGAACCTAGTCATTGTGATGACCGCTCGTTTTCTGACTTTTTGAGTTGTCTAAAACAAGGGGATTTACTCGTTTTCAATAATACCCGCGTTATTCCTGCCCGTTTATTTGGTAAAAAGATAACCGGCGGACAATTAGAAATTCTTATCGAGCGTGTATTGGATGAAACTAGCGTTATTGCACATATCCGTTGTAGTAAATCTCCAAAAGCAAATACTCAGCTAATACTCGACAACGATTACCGCTGCACAGTTGCAGGTCGTGAGGACGATTTGTTTAACCTGACGTTTAATGATCCCGTGCAACAGGTGCTAGCTGACATCGGCCACATACCTTTGCCCCCCTATATTGATAGGGATGATGAATCTTTAGACGTAGAACGCTATCAGACCGTTTTTAGCCAACAAGATGGTGCGGTAGCCGCACCGACAGCAGGCTTGCACTTCGATACTTCAATGTTACAAAACCTAGATAAAATAGGCGTGGATACATGTTTTGTTACCTTGCACGTGGGTAGTGGAACGTTTCAGCCGGTTCGAGAAGAGTGTTTAGACGACCACATCATGCATAAAGAATGGTTTAGCCTAGGTGCGGATGTTGTTGAGCAGGTTAATGAGACACGTCAGCGAGGTGGGCGTGTCATTGCCGTTGGTACTACAGCCGTTAGAGCCCTTGAATCTGCTTCACAATCGGGCGCTTTAAAGCCGTATGAAGGTGAAACGCAACTATTTATACGCCCTGGCTATCGTTTTCAGTCTGTCGACGCGATGATTACGAACTTTCATCTTCCTGAGTCCACATTACTCATGTTGGTGAGTGCATTTTCTGGGTACAAAACCATCATGGATGCGTACCATTACGCCATTGAGCAGAAGTATCGTTTTTTCAGCTATGGTGATGCGATGTTTTTAACTAACACGTCAAATGTGAATGAAAAAAGTGAATGCAATGAAGTTTGATCTACTAAGCACTGATAAGTCAGCAAGAAGAGGGCGTTTAAGCTTTGAACGTGGCACCATTGAAACGCCCGCTTTTATGCCCGTAGGCACCTACGGCACAGTCAAAGCGATGAAGCCCGAAGAGCTGTTAAATACCGGTGCAGAAATCATTTTAGGCAACACTTTTCACTTAATGCTTCGGCCAGGGGTGGAAGTTATCGAAAAGCACGGTGATTTACACGATTTTATGCATTGGGAAAAGCCAATCCTGACCGACTCAGGTGGTTTCCAAGTATTTAGTCTCGATGAGATGCGCAAAATTACCGAGGAGGGTGTGCACTTTCGTTCACCTGTCGATGGACGAAAAGTCTTTATGGGCCCTGAAGAGTCCATGCAGGTTCAAAAACAACTCGGGGCAGATATTGTGATGATATTTGACGAGTGCACGCCGTACCCAGCGACACATGAAGAAGCGGGAACATCTATGCAGCTCTCGCTAAGGTGGGCAAAGCGCAGCAAAGAGGCGCACGCAGATAATCCATCGGCTTTATTCGGAATCATTCAAGGTGGAATGTACGAAGATTTACGAGACGAATCTTTAGCAACACTCAATGATATTGGATTCGACGGCTTTGCTATTGGTGGCTTATCGGTCGGCGAGCCTAAAGAGGATAGAGAACGCATTTTAGCGGACGTTACAAACAAAATGCCCGAAGATAAGCCCCGTTACCTGATGGGTGTAGGCAAACCAGAAGATATAGTTGAGGCCGTACTGAGCGGTATCGATATGTTTGACTGCGTGATGCCGACGCGAAACGCACGTAATGGCTATTTATTCACCCGTACTGGCTTAGTAAAGATTAGAAATGAAAAGTATCAATACGATACCCGCCCAATTGACGAACAGTGTACGTGTTACACATGCCAACATTATTCGCGCTCGTATTTGCGCCATTTGGATAAATGTAAAGAGATCTTAGGCTCGCAATTAAACACTATCCATAACCTCCATTATTACCAAGACTTGATGCGTGGCTTACGTGAAGCGATTGAGAGCGGCAAGCTGGCGGAATTTGTCAGAGAATTCTATGAGCAACGGGGTAATACTGTTTAGCCTATGGCATAATACGCGATTGTTTTTAACACATTAAAGTAAGGAGTTTTACATGTTGGATTTTTTCATTTCTAGCGCAATAGCCGCAGAAGATGTAGCGCAGGTCGCTACAGACGCCAATCAACCTGGCTGGGAAGGCTTATTGTTCCCAGTAGGGCTTATCGTTATTTTTTACTTTCTTCTGATTCGCCCGCAGCAAAAACGTAATAAAGACCACAAAACAATGGTGGCTGAGGCGAAGAAAGGCGATGAAATCGTGACCAGCGGCGGCGTATTAGGAAAAATCACCGAGGTCGGCGAACACTTTCTAACACTAGAAATTGCGAGCAACCTATCTGTTCAGGTAATGAAGACCTCAATTTCTACTGTGATGCCCAAAGGCACCTACAAAGCAGGCTGCTAAAGCTAAAAAATAACCCATAATTCAAGCGTTTGTCATGATTAATCATTACCCTTTGTGGAAAAATCTTTCAATATTTTTCGCGCTCGCTTTGGCTTGTCTATATGCACTGCCGAATATTTATGGTGAAGACCCGTCTGTGCAAATATCGCCGGTACGGGGTGCTGAGGTCAACCAGCTACTATTAAGTGAAACAAGAGCCAAGCTTCAATCGCAAAGCCTTGAAACAATTGGCGATGAGCTAACCGAGGATCAAATATTATTTCGTTTTAAAAATACGGAAGACCAGCTAAAGGCGGCCGACCTATTAAGGCTAAAGTTATCTGGAAAGTTTGTTGTAGCCCTCAACTTAGCACCGGCTACTCCTGATTGGCTACGAGCCATCAATGCTGCGCCTATGTATCTTGGTTTGGATTTACGAGGCGGCGTCCACTTCTTGCTCGAAGTCGATATGAAAGCGGCAGAAAGTCAGGCCATGCAGCGTTTATCGAATGATATGCGTCAATACCTTCGTGAAAATAAACTTCGTTACTTGGGTGTTTTAGTTGATGGTAAAACGATCCGTATAAAATTTAGGGACCAAGCTTTACTTGATAAGGCGACCGAATCACTTAGGGGCCAATTTAAAGGACTTGAATTTACTCCGGATAGCTCGGCTGCGCTTAATCTTATTGCAAGGCTTTCAGAAACTGAAGTTGTTTCAATTCGAGAATACGCGGTACAACAAAATATAATCACTTTAAAGAATAGGGTTAATGAACTCGGTGTTGCTGAACCGGTTATTCAGAAGCAGGGTGACAGCCGTATTGTGGTCGAATTACCCGGCGTTCAAGATACCGCAAGGGCAAAAGAAATATTAGGTGCAACCGCAACGCTTGAGTATCGCCTGGTTGATGTGGCACATAGCTTAAGCGATGCAATTAATGGTCGTGTTCCACTCGGTTCTAAGTTATATCAAAGGCGGGAAGGCGGTCACATCTTACTTAAAAAACAAATTATCGTTACGGGTAATCAAATTGTTGATGCATCATCAGGTTTAGACAGCGAAAACGGCTCACCTATGGTGTCTGTCTCGCTTGATGGGCCGGGCGGTAAAAAGATGAGTGATGTGACCCGTAATAATATAGATAGACCCATGGCGGTCGTATTTATTGAAAACCGTAGTGACATAAAGTTGATTGATGGCCAGCAAGTTCGCACCAAAACTAAAATTGAAGAGGTGATTAATGTCGCGACTATTCGTGGTCACTTTAGTAATCGTTTCCAAACGACGGGTTTAGATAGCTCATCAGAAGCGCGAGATTTAGCGCTGTTACTAAGAGCCGGTGCGTTAGCCGCGCCGATTGATATAGTTGAAGAGCGCACAGTCGGCCCAAGCCTTGGGCAAGACAATATCGACATGGGTTTCAACTCAGTTGTTATTGGTTTTATTTTAGTGCTTATTTTTATGGCCATTTACTACAAATCATTCGGTTTGTTTGCTGATATGGCGCTGGCCGCTAATTTAGTCTTTATCTTTGCTATCTTGTCGTTATTACAGGCGACGCTAACCTTGCCGGGTATTGCAGGTATCGTGTTGACAGTGGGTATGGCGGTGGATGCAAACGTGCTGATTTTTGAGCGAATAAAAGAAGAGTTAAGAAATGGCAACTCACCTCAAGCGAGTATTCAAGCAGGTTACGAGAAAGCTTTCTCAACCATTACTGACGCAAACATCACCACATTGATAGCGGCAATCGTATTGTTTGGCTATGGTACAGGGCCCATTAAAGGCTTTGCCGTCACCTTGAGCATAGGGATTATCACATCCATGCTGACAGCGATTATTGGAACGCGTGCTTTGGTAAACGCGACGTACGGCAGTAAACAAATAGACACACTAAAAATTTAAAGCTATGCGAATACAACCTAATTATAAAATTGATTTCCTAAGCAAACGGCTGATGGCAGCCATTCTATCGGGGCTGCTTATCCTCGTATCAATTGCTTCCCTCTCTACACAAGGTCTCAGGAAAGGTATAGATTTTACGGGGGGTACTATCGTAGAAATTGGCTTTTCTGAACCGGCCGATTTAACGAGCTTGCGAGGGGTTTTATCGGAAGCAGGATTTGGCGGCGCCATCGTTCAACACTTCGGCACGTCTAAAGATGTGCTTATCCGCTTATTGCCAGACGCGGCTGCGAATACAGCCGAACTGAGCAATAAGGTGCTTGAGGCGGTAAATATTAAGTATGCCCAAAAAGGCGAGCTGCGAAGAGCTGAATTTGTCGGCCCTCAAGTCGGCGAAGAGTTAACCGAAGATGGTGGTTTAGCGCTGTTGTACGCCTTATTCGGCATCCTAATTTATGTTACCTTCCGCTTTAAATACCACTTTGCCATCGGCGCCGTTAGCGCTTTGGCACACGATGTGTTCATTACATTAGGTATTTTCTCCGTGTTTCAGTTCGAATTTGACTTGACCGTGCTCGCTGCCATATTAGCGGTTATCGGCTATTCGTTAAACGATACTATCGTGGTGTTTGATCGCGTAAGAGAGAACTTCAGAAAGCTGCGTAAGGGCTCCTCAGTGGATATCATTAATATCTCACTAAACCAAACCCTAAACCGTACCATTATGACGTCTGTTACGACCTTAATCGTGCTCATAGCCTTGTTTGTTTTAGGTGGGGAAATAATCCACGATTTTGCCTTAACGCTGATTATCGGTGTGTTAGTCGGAACCTACTCTTCTATCTACGTCGCCAGCCCAATCACCTTGCTGTTAGGTATCAGCAAAGAAGACATGATGGTGGTTAAAATTGACGATGATGAATTGGATAAGATTCCTTAAACAACCTTAAACGTGCGCTAATCTAATTATAAAAACTCACATAAA
The DNA here is from genome assembly GCA_002101225.1 of Cycloclasticus sp. symbiont of Poecilosclerida sp. M. GTDB lineage: Bacteria > Pseudomonadota > Gammaproteobacteria > Methylococcales > Cycloclasticaceae > Cycloclasticus. Next base: position 6,275 of record LWTN01000212.1, read on the forward strand.
TTTGATTTTAAGCAACTGTTTTATATAAAATTCTACAAAAAACACCAACCAACTAATGATAACGGAGCAATACCTATGAAGCCAGAAACAGAACTGTTCACTGCATGGTATGAAAAAGAGGTCAAAAAAGGCTTAATAGACATCAAGTTTACGCTTGGCGATGGCATCGATAAAGACACCACACAGGAAGATTTCGCGGCAGAAAACAACCGCGTTAATCGCATTATTACGGCTAAAGAAATTGTAGAAAGGCCGGATGTTTTTTAAACATGAAGATTGTTGAGGTACTTTTAGCAGCACGATCCATAACAACCGACTACCAATCACAGTTTAACCACGATAGTCCCATAAGAATATTCAAAGACGGCATACAAGAAATTGTCGCGAAACAAACCGACCACCAAATACAAATAACCTGCTTAGACTGGCCTGGTAATATGTTCGCCGCCAGACTGGATAGGTATAACGATGTTTCAAAAATATGGTATTCATCAACTTTAAACACCTGCTGGTCACGCTTCTTTATCGCAAAGGAACTCGCACACATTATCTGCGGCAACGAACAAAACTACACAAAAAGCCTATTGCCATTAGTTGATTCAATCATCCACGGCATACCATTAACTGAAGAAATGGAAGACTGCATGCTTGAACACCAAGCATTTTATGGCGCAATAGAGCTGCTACTACCAGAACATTTATACGACGATTTGTACACACAAGCCAACGCAAAAACCAACCGTGAATTGGCAGAACACTTCCGCGTACCAGAAAACATAATCGACTACAGATTAAGCGAACCCGCCCGCAAGATGTTTAATGAATTTAAAAGTGATGTGAAATAGGCGGTAGTGATTTAAAAACAACCACACGCGGCAACTTTCAAGCTAAACAGGTAAAACGCCATCTACGACGTGCTTCAAGCCAACGAAACAAAGCTATTTAATGATGTTGATATTGGCTTTGTCACCTCTAAGCCACACAAACAGCATGTGGCATGTAAAATTCGACCAGAATCTAACAGTTAAAATTTCAAGGTTGGATAATCTTTTCAACATGTGGCTTAATCTTATCGAGTAATAAGCGGTGCATTTTGGGGTTGCCGCATACGACGTTGCCCGTTTTGAAGTAATCGTGGTCATCGCCAAAGTCTGTTATTACCCCACCGGCTTCTTGAATCAATAATACGCCTGCCGCTATATCCCAAGGCTTTAGGCCAATTTCAAAGAAACCATCTAATTTACCCGCAGCAACGTAGGCCAAATCTAACGACGCAGCGCCAGCCCGTCTAACGCCTGCGGTTATTGAAAAGATATCGCGAAAGATATCGAGATAGGACTCAATGTTAGGGCGATTTTTAAAGGGGAAGCCCGTGCCTAAAAAAGCGCCTTCAATTTTGGTTTGACGTGAGACACGAAGTCGGCGGTTATTTAAGGTTGCACCTTTTCCAACTGAGGCTGTAAACAAGTCTTGGCGAACGGGATCATAAATAACCGCTTGTTCAACCACGCCGCGCCTCGTTAACGCAATAGAAACGGCGTAATGAGGGAAGCCATGAATAAAATTTGTTGTGCCGTCTAAGGGGTCTATAATCCAGACATATTCTGCATCTTGATTAACTGGGTTGCTTTCTTCAGCAATGAAGCCATGATCGGGGTAGGCCGTCGATAATATTTGGATTATTTCCATTTCAGCGCGTTTATCAACTTCCGTTACAAAGTCGTTTTGGCTTTTCGTTGTAACCGTTAGTGTGCCCAATGAATCGGCAGAACGTATTATAATGTCGCCTGCTTGCCGAGCGGCTTTAACGGCGATGTTTAACATGGGGTGCATGGCTGAGAGTTTCCTAGCCTTTAAAAGTGGCGCAAGCATAACAGATAACACTGGAGAATGCCTTTTGAAAGTCACTGAAAACACAAAAACACTGTCCAATATAAAGATTGTTCTAGTACAAACATCCCATCCAGGGAATATTGGCGCTACTGCACGCGCGATGAAGAATATGGAGCTTTCAGAGCTAAGTCTTGTACGTCCCAATAACTTCCCTTCAAGTGAAGCCACCTCGAGGGCCTCCGGCGCTGATAACATTCTGGACAAGGCAAACGTTTACGAAACATTAGAAGAAGCACTAAAGCCTTGTGAGCTTGTTATTGGTGCTAGTGCACGCATAAGGCACCTAGGCTGGTCTGAGGTTGGGCCGAAGAAAGGTTGCGAGTTGTTGATTGAAGCGTCTCATGCAGCGCCTGTTGCGTTGGTTTTCGGTCGTGAAAATTCCGGACTTACGAATGAAGAGCTCGAGTTATGCCATCACTTACTGCATATTCCTACAAACCCCGACTTCAGCTCTCTTAATGTAGCCGCCGCCGTTCAGGTGATGTGCTACGAGCTTTACTCAACGGCACTGGGGCACCAAACTATACAGTCCCCAGCTGAGGAAGACCGCCCAGCAACATCGGAAGAATTTGAAGGGTTTTATGATCATTTTTTGCAAACTTTAGAGAGCGCTGATTTTCTTCAACTTTCAAAAACCAAAAAACTTCAGCGTCGTTTGCGTCGAATTTTTTATCGCTCCGGCTTAAACCGAACGGAAGTTAATATCTTGCGCGGCATACTGACGGCCATCAACAATAAATTTAAATCCCTGCAATAAAACAGCCAGCCGCTTAGTGCTCGCGTTAGAATGGCGCCTTAATAGAGAAATGTGTGTTTATTATGTTTGATCAGCTTAAAGAAAATATTAACGTCGTGTTCGAACGCGACCCAGCTGCGCGTTCTACCTTTGAGATTTTAACGAGCTACCCTGGCTTGCATGCTGTGATGTTTCATAGGCTAAATCACTGGCTTTGGACTTCAGGTTTCAAACTGATTGCCCGCGTATTGTCTAATTTTGCTCGCTGGTTAACGGGTATTGAGATTCACCCAGGCGCCGAAATAGGGGAGCGGTTCTTTATCGATCATGGCATGGGTATCGTGATTGGTGAAACGGCTGTGATTGGTGACGATTGCACGCTCTATCACGGCGTTACTTTGGGTGGCACAACGTGGCAAAAAGGTAAACGTCACCCAACGCTAGGTGATGGTGTGGTCGTTGGCGCGGGCGCTAAGGTGCTGGGTCCTATAGAAATTGGTGATAACGCACGAATAGGTTCAAATGCCGTTGTGGTACGTTCTGTGCCGATTGAAGCAACGGTAACGGGTATCCCAGGTCGTATCGTCAATTCTAAGGCGCATAAACCCAGCCCGGAACAAGAAGCAATGGCGAAGAAAATTGGTTTTGATGCCTACGGTGCAACCCAAGAAATGCCGGACCCTGTAGCTGTTGCGATTAATAGTATGTTGGAGCATATTCATCAAATGGACGAAGAGATGGAGTCCATGTGCAAGCAAATTAAAGCGTTGGGTGGGAAGGTTGATAACAAAAATTTAGGCGAAATAACCAATGGGCCCATTGATGATGGTACTGGCACAACGTGCAAAGGTAAGAAGTAAAATCCAGTATGATCTACTTAGATCATAACGCGACAACCCCGTTAGACGCTCGCGTTTTAGACGCCATGCAGCCGTATTTAACGACCTTTTACGGAAACCCATCCAGTTTACATCGCCACGGGCGCACGGCTCGTACTGCTATTGAAAATGCCAGAGAACAGGTAGCGAGGCTTGTGAATGTGTCGGCATCACAGGTCATCTTTACCAGTGGTGGCACCGAGGCGAACAACATTGCGGTGCTTGGTAGCGAGAAGTCATCCAAAAACCATGTTTTAATCGGTGCGACCGAGCACCCTTCGGTAATTGAACCTGCAGCTAAATTACAGAAACAGGGTGTTCAGATAGAAACAATTGCCGTTGATACTGATGGACAGATAAACACTGAAAGACTAAAAGCTCAAATATGTGAACACACCAGTTTTATCAGTTTAATGCATGCCAATAATGAAACAGGTGTTATTCAAGATCTCTCAAAAGTTGCTGAACTCGCGAGCAGTAAGGGCGTTATTTTACATACAGATGCCGTTCAATCGGCCGGTAAAGTGGAGCTCGATTTTAGTAGCTTAAAAGCAAACTTGATGAGCTTATCAGGACATAAGTTATATGGACCAAAAGGCGTAGGCGCCTTAATTGTTGATAACAAAACAGGTGTCAATCCGCTTGCCATGGGTGGTGCTCAAGAAGCTAAAATACGACCGGGTACTGAGAACGTTGCGGGGATCGTGGGTTTTGGCGTAGCGGCAGAATTAGCGAAATCCGAGTTAGCAAGCCGATCTGAGCATCTATCAACACTGCGCTCTTCACTAGAAAGTAAACTTGATAAAATTGATGGTTTAACGGTTGTCGCCAAACCGGTCGAGCGCTTACCCAACACAAGTCAAATAATTGTTGAGAACTTGGACGGTGAGATGCTACTCATGCTGCTAGACAAGTCATCCATTGCTGTTTCAAGCGGATCTGCGTGCGCAAGCCGAAATACAGCGCCGAGCCCTGTGCTTATGGCGATGGGCTATACAGAGCAGCAGGCGAACAGTGCGCTGCGAATTAGCTTAGGCAAGGATAATAGCGAAGCAGATATTGAAAAATTCAGCTCACTACTCACGGAGCTGGTTGAGAGCAACCGTTAACCGCTTTAAAGTTGGTAAGTCTTACCCGTTTCTCGTTGTAGCAATATACCTGTAATGGCTCGTGCTAATTCATCCGCTGTTTTCAATTCGGCTTCTTGTTCCGCAGGGTGGGTCTTCTTTCGTATGGGTAACAGACTCGGTCCGGGCACAAAAACATTACAACAGATGGATGTAGACTCAAGCTCATCAGCCATTCTTGCCGAAAAATTTTCTAATGCAGTCTTAGAAACGCCATAAGAGCCCCAGTACGCTTTGTTACTGCGCGCTGATGAATCTGAAATAAACAAACATGATGCGGAGTCTGATTGAAGCATTAACGGTAAGCACGCTTTACTCAGCATGAAGGGAGCGTGTAAGTTAACCTGCTGCACTTTTAGCCACATATCGGTGTCTTGGTCTTTAATAGGAGCGACATAGCCCAGTTCACATGCTGCATAAATAACACCATCTAACTGATTGAATTCATTTGATATTGATTTAGATAAACTCTTGTATTTATCTTCGTTTGTTTCCAGTAAATCGAAAGGGAAGATCGCTGCTTGTGGGTATTCAGCATCTTCAATTTGATCATACAATTGCTCCAGTTTTTCGGTATTACGACCACTTAAAATGACGCTTCCACCATATTTAGCGAGTGATAGGGCGGTAGCCCGGCCTAAACCACCGCTGGCGCCGGTAATTAAATAGACCTTTTTATCTAGGCATTTATCAGTGAGCTTTGAGTTGTCAACAGTGCACGCCTGCTCAGTCATGCTTTTTCGCCTCAGGTGAGGCTTGTTTACGCGTCAATTTTTCTATTGAATCGACCTCTGAAAGGTCTTTCTTTGCCTCTATGCCCAAAGTTGGGAACTTTCGTGCAGAAGACAATACGTTTCGTTCCAGCGCACCAATCGCGCTGTTATAATGTTCAACACTTTTATCTAATGCATTACCGACCTTAGTTAAGTGCTCCGTAAACACGGATAGACGCGTATACAAGGTTTCCCCAAGTTGGCGTATGATTTCTGCATTTTCGGTCGTCGCTTGTTGGCGCCAACCGAATGCGACAGCGCGTAGCAGTGCAACAAGGCTGGTTGGTGTCGCTAGAATCACTTTTTGTCTTAAGGCATCTTCCAATAGCCCGTGATCTTGCTCCAGAGCAGCGCTCAAGAACTGGTCACCGGGTATAAACAACACCACAAAATCAGGTGCGTTCTTGAATTGTGACCAATAAGACTTGTTTGAAAGTTCTTTAACTCGATCGCGTAACTGCCTAGCGTGTCTAATTAAATGGATCTGGCGCTCGTTATCATCTGTCTGCTCTGTTGCCGTTAGGTAGGCATCGAGGGGTGTTTTAGCATCCACCACAATTTCACGCTTATCCGGCATTCTGATTATCATATCGGGGCGAACAGCACCATCATCGGTTTCTGTATGTTCTTGCTCAAAAAAGTCGCAGTATTCGACTAAACCGGCTAGCTCAGCGAGTCTTTTAAGCGTTAGCTCACCCCATTGACCACGGACTTCAGGTCGCCTAAGAGCTTGAACAAGGTTGCGTGTTTCAAGTTGAAGTTGGTTTTGTGTTTCAGTCATATTTTGTAAGTACTGACTGATAGAACCGAACGCTTGCTGCCGGTCTTTCTCTAACTGTTTAAGCTGCTCGTCGGTTTGTTTCAGCGTTTCCTTAATCGGCTTAACTAACTCGGCGAAGGCTTTTTCTTTCTCGTTTAAGCTCGATTCTGCTTTTATCTGTTGTTGCGCAAGATTCTCACGCGCTAGCTTCAGGAACTCTTCGTTGTTTTCACGTAAAGCCTTGCCTGAAAGCGCAGAAAAACTATCTTCAAAGACCTTTTTAAGCTCAAGCTCATTGGTTTTAGCCTTGTTGTTCAATTCGTTCTCTACTGAGGCACGGGTTTTAAGCTCAAGCACTTCGCCCACTAAACGTGAAACTGCGCGGCTCATGATTAAATACACAATGAACGCACCCAACAGCAATCCACCAAACACCTTCAATAGGTCATTTAAGGTCAATTGTTCAAATAGTAGGTTTAACTCGGTTGGCATCGCTCGTCTTAAATCATCTGCTCTAAAGAGAGCTTTAGTTTAACAGGGGTGGCTACAATTTCATCGGCGCCCCACGTGTTTATGTTGTCTGTAGTAGGTATATAACCAAATTCACAAGCGACTGTTCGGCAGCCCGCGCGTTGGCCAGCGATAATATCGCGTTCAGCATCACCTATATAGACGCTCTTCGTTGCGGGCACTTGTAACAGTTGGCAAGCTAAGTAGATTGACTCAGGGTGTGGTTTAGATCGTGCGACTTCATCACCGCTGACGACACAATGGGCTCGCTTGTCAAGATTTAACGATTCAAGCAAGGGGCCGGTTAAGTGTTTAGGTTTATTGGTAACGATACCCCAGCTAATCTCTCTCTCCTCAAGCTCTTTTAATATATCCGCCATGCCATCAAATAAAGCTGACTCGACGGCGATATTTTGTTTATAAAAACTAATCAGGTCAGCTTTAAGCTGCTCATGTTTTTCTACTGATAAGGCGTCACCAAAAGCAAGCTTTAGCAAGCCATTTGCCCCGTTAGAGACCATAGGCCTAATAGTAGGGTAGGGAAGAGAGTTCTGGTTTTCTTGGTTTAAAACATGATTAAGCGCATTCGCCAAATCAGGCGCCGTATCAACCAATGTTCCGTCTAAATCAAAGAGAACAGCTTGAATGCAATCTTCAGCCGATGTTAATGCCATTTATGCGGCTGTTTTCTTAAACACGCAAATGTAATTAACACTGATATCCTCGCTTAAGGAAAAAGATCGACTCAGTGGGTTGTATTCAATGCCCGCGCTTTGGACTAACTCAAGACCCGCCTGACGGCTCCACGCCGCAAGTTCAGAAGGCTTAATAAAGCTCGCGTAATCGTGCGTTCCCTTTGGCAGCATACCTAAAATATATTCTGCGCCAACGATGGATAGAAGATAAGACTTCGGGTTTCTGTTTAGGGTTGAGAAAAACACGTAACCATCAACTTCAACCAGTTCTGCACACGACATAATAATCGAAACAGGGTCGGGCACGTGCTCCAGCATTTCCATACAAGTAACGCATTCAAAACTCGCAGGTTTCTTTTTTGCGAGTTGTTCAACGCTAATACATTTGTAATTCAGTTTCACACCGCTATCTAAGCTATGTAAGTCGGCGATATCGAGTAATTCTTCACCTAGGTCAATACCCGTAACCTTAGCCCCTTTAACGGCCATAGATTCAGACAATATGCCGCCACCGCAGCCAACATCAACTACCTTCTTGCCATCTAAAGGAAAAATCTTGTCGATTAACTTAAGACGTAAGGGGTTAATTTGATGCAGTGTTTTAAAATCTCCCTCAGAGTCCCACCAGCGAGACGCCATTGAGTTGAATTTATCTACTTCTACTGGGTCTACATTTTGTTGTACTTTGCTCATAACTATATTTTACACGGCTTTAATTGATCGATGATGGAACTGTTTTATTTTTTCTTGCCATTTTGCTGCTTTTTCTAACACTTCAGGTTCATCAATCGTCGTCAGCTTGTAATTATCCAGCAGCCGCTTACCCGCCACCCAAACATCGCTGACTTGAGAACGGCTTGCAGAGTGGGCGACACTCGCTACAGCGTCATAAACAGGCTGTGTTTCTAGCGAATTTAAGTTAATGGCCGTTATATCGGCTTGCTTGCCAGCCTCAAGCGAGCCTATTTGTTTATCTAGACCTAATGCTTTTGCACCGTTAATTGTAGCGATTTTCAGCGCCTCAATGGCAGGCAAAGTGTTTGCGTTAGTAGATTCGCCTTTCGCAATTAAGCACGCTGTGCGTAGCTCGCTGAGCATATCTAGGTCATTATTACTCGCAGACCCGTCTGTTCCCAAGGCCACGTTAACGCCTGCTTTTGTTAAAGCATCAACAGGGCAAATGCCACTGGCTAGCTTTAGGTTTGAGCGCGGACAATGAATAACGTGAACGCCAAAATCAGCCACAAGCTTGATTTCATCTGTGCTTAAGCCGATCATGTGTACGGCCATTAAATCTGGCCCCAATAACCCCAACCTTTTTAGTCTAAAAATCGGGCTTTCTTTATCTTGCTCGATTGATTCCTCGACTTCTTTGGCCGTTTCATGCAAATGTATATGCGTCGTTAACCCTAATTCATTAATGATGGGCTGAATCACCTTAAATGACTCATCGCTAACCGTGTAAGGCGCGTGTGGGGCGAAAGATATTGTAATGAGCGCATCGTCACGCGTTTCATCATAAATTGCCACGCCTTTGCTAACGTATTCATCTAAGTCTTTTGCCCAGCGCGTGGGGAAGTCGATGACGGGCGCACCAATATTAGCCCTGATGCCTGATTTTAGAACTTGAGCAATAGTTTGGTTCGGAAAAAAATACATGTCGTTAAAACACGTCGTACCGCCTTTAATCATTTCAGCAATCGCCAATTCAGAGCCATCGCGTACAAAGTCTTCATCGGCTAAAGCGGTTTCAGCGGGCCAGATATGATTATTTAGCCATTCATCGAGAGGCAGATCATCAGCCAAGCCTTTAAGCAAGCTCATTGCCGCGTGTGTATGCGCATTAATAAGCCCAGGTATTAAGGCGTGATCATTCAGTTCAACCACTTCCTTGGGTTGATAGGCGCTCAGGTTTTTCTGTGGAACGATATCGATGATTTTATCGTGTTGAATAATCAATGCCTGGTGTTCATACACACTATTGGCATCGTCTATCGGTATAATCCAGCGTGCGTTAATTTGTTGACTGACCTGCATATCGACCTATAAAGCTAAATGAGTAAAGAGATGTTGTTATACGACACAATCCGGCCTGTTCAATGGCACGAAAATAGCCTGCGTTTATTGGATCAGCGCAAACTTCCAGAAAAGGAAGTATATCTCTATATCAGCACCACGCAAGCTCTTGTGCAAGCAATAAAAAAGATGGTGGTAAGAGGTGCGCCAGCAATTGGTGCAATTCTAGCCGCTAAAGAAGCCTTAAATGAAGACGCAATGAATCTTCGTACTGTGTTTGGCAGCAAGCTTGATTTGATAGCCAGCGCGCGCCCAACGGCTGTTAATTTACTCAACGCTGTTAACGCAGCCAAAACTATCTCGCATGACAGCACGCCTAATTAACTTGTTTCTGACTTATTGGGGTGGGCAAAAGTCTGGCTTAACAACGATATTACAGCGAACAAAGCTATGGGTGCTTTTGGCTCCTCACTGATTAACAATCAATCTAAAATCTTAACCCACTGTAATGCGGGTGCGCTGGCAACAGGTGGTTATGGAACAGCGCTTGGGGTTATTCGCACAAGTTATGAAAAAGGGCTTATAGGAAAGCTATATACTGCTGAAACGAGGCCGTGGAACCAAGGCGCCCGGTTAACGGCTTGGGAGCTGAATAAGGAGTCCATACTGGCTACTTTAATTGCGGATAGCGCTGCCGCGTTATTGATGCAAAGAGGTTTAATCGACTGGGTTATCGTCGGCGCTGACAGCATTACGCGTAACGGTGACGTGATAAATAAAATTGGTACCTATTCACTCGCTATTTTAGCTAAACAACACGGCGTTAAATTGATGGTCGCCGCGCCTTTTACAACGTTTGATCTTAAAACTACGACAGGTAAAGACGTTGTAATTGAAGAGCGTAGTTCAGATGAGTTGTTACCCCCTTATTATGCGGATAAACCGTCTATCAACGCGTGGAACCCGGTATTCGATGTAACTCCCGCACAGCTTGTAGATGTAATTGTTACAGAAAAAGGCGTGCTCAAATCACCAGATGCCCGTAAAATAGCTGACTTTATGGACAACATACAGACAAGCACAAACAAATGACTCAACTCCTTTCAATCGCACTTGGTGGCTCACTAGGCGCAGTGATGCGTTACCTTGTTTCTAATGGAGTCCATACCTTGCTTGGAAAAGGGTTCCCTTACGGAACATTGGTGGTTAATATTTTAGGATCACTAGTCATGGGTTTGTTATACGAGCTTTTCCTGCAAAGGATGTCCGTATCGCCCGAAATTAGGGGCGTTTTATTAGTGGGCTTTCTAGGTGCATTCACAACCTTTTCAACTTTTTCTATTGAGACCATTAATCTAATAGAGCAGGGAGACCTGACAAAAGCGATTTTAAACATGCTACTAAGCGTTATTTTATGCATCTTCGCCGCTTGGAGTGGGCTGCTTATAGCGAGACAATTATGAACACCGCGACAGTTAACATAAAGGATATCGAACATGCTTGACCCTCAGTTATTACGCAACAGTCCTGAGCTCGTTAAAAAGGCGATGCAAAGGCGCGATGTGCAATTGGATATTGCAAAACTGGATGCCATTGAGTCGCGTCGAAAAGAGGCGCAAATTAAAACACAAGCGCTACAAAGTGATCGTAATACACGATCTAAAGCAATTGGTATTGCTAAATCTAAAGGGGAAGACGTACAGGCCATACTCGATAGCGTATCCGAACTAGGCGATGCCTTAAAGGTGGCTGAGGCCGAACTTAACGACATACAAAAAGAGTTGCTCGATATACAACTATCGTTACCCAACATTTTGGCAGACGATGTGCCCGATGGTGCAGATGAAGAAGATAATATTGAACTTAGAACATGGGGCGATAAACCGGCATGTGATTTCGACGTAAAAGATCACGTTGAACTCGGCTTATTGCATAAAGGGATTGATTTTGAAGCGGGTGCAAAAATCACCGGCTCTCGTTTTGTCACCTTGGCAGGTCCCATTGCACGCCTACAGCGCGCGCTTACGCAATTTATGCTCGACACCCACGCTGAACAACACGGCTATTGCGAAACCTACGTGCCGTACTTGGTCAATAAAGATAGCTTGTTTGGAACAGGGCAGCTGCCTAAATTTGAAGAAGATTTGTTTAAAATTGACGGAGACTTCCCGTATTACCTTATTCCGACCGCCGAAGTACCTGTAACTAACTTAGTACGTGGTGAAATACTAAAAGCCGAAGAGTTGCCCTTAAAGTACGTTGCACATACCCCTTGTTTTAGAAGCGAAGCGGGTGCATACGGTAAAGACGTACGTGGCATGATACGGCAGCACCAGTTTGAGAAAGTTGAATTGGTACAGATTGTTAAGCCTAATCAGTCAGAAGCGGCACATGAGGAACTAACAGGCCACGCAGAAGCTATTTTGCAGGAACTCGGCCTGGCTTATCGAGTTGTTGTTTTGTGTTCGGGTGACACAGGTTTTTCAGCTGTTAAGACCTACGATATTGAAGTGTGGTTACCCGGTCAGAGTGCTTATCGAGAAATATCGTCTTGCAGTAACTTTAAGGACTTTCAGTCGCGCCGACTAAAAGCTCGCTGGCGCAACCCAGAAACAAATAAGCCGGAGCTCGTGCATACCATAAACGGTTCTGGTTTAGCGGTAGGGCGTACGCTCATCGCCGTCTTAGAGAATTACCAGCAAGCGGACGGTTCAATTCAAATTCCTGATGCTTTAAGTCCATATATGTCTGGCAAAACATCTATTACCCTTTAACCGTTTTTAACACACATAAAAAAGCCCTTCAATCGAAGGGCTTTTTTTCGTTCTTTATTTATCGCCTAATTACGGCCACTCATCGCACCCAAGATATGTAGCAAGCTAGTAAATAAGTTAAATATACTCACATATAAAGTAACCGTTGCGAGTATGTAGTTCGTTTCACCACCGTGAATAATGGCGCTTGTTTGGTATAAAATCATGCCAGACATCAACATGATAAACATCGCAGAAACACCGAGTGACAACGCTGGCATACTAAATACAATAGCGCCAATGCCTGCTAGGAATGCAACTAAGATGCCGCACATTAAGAAACCCGCCATAAAGCTAAAGTCTTTTTTGGTCGTAAGTGCATATGCAGAAAGGCTTAAGAAAATAACACCCGTACCGCCTAAAGCCGTCATGATTAACTCATGACCGTTTGAGTAGGCTTGTAAATACATATTAAGGATAGGACCTAATGTAATACCCATAAAGCCGGTAAGTGCGAAAACAAATAAAATGCCGAGCGAGCTATTAGCAAATTTGGTCGTTAAGAAGAAAAGACCGAAGTAGCCCACTAGCGTCATTATCATGCCGGGATGTGGCCAGTTCAAACTCATCGATAGCCCCGCAGTAGCCGCACTGAACAACAAAGTCATAGAAAGTAGGATGTAAGTATTTTTTAGAACCTTATTGGTCGCTAAAATACTTTCTTCACTACGTGTAATTGATCGATTAAATTGATTCACTAAAACTCCTCATATAAGTTAACAAATGCTTTTTTGTAGGACTTCAATAAGCATATAAGGTTCAATCTTACTGCTTTATTGAAATACTTCAAGTCTTTTGCTGATTATGCTGGAAAAAAAGCGCTGTATTAAGTACTATGCCCGCCTAGAATTGATACTTAATTCTTGATACCGTTTAAAATCTTGGAGAGATGGCAGAGCGGTTGAATGCACCGGTCTTGAAAACCGGCATGGTTTAACGACCATCCAGGGTTCGAATCCCTGTCTCTCCGCCAATCATCCTTATGAATTAAGGGGTTACGTGATCTTTCTTACGTCACCCCTCATTCCACCCCACAATTCCAGCGGGGTGGTTTTTATCCTTGAAATGTATTTAGGCTTCTACATAACGTAGTCAGCACAGGCAAAACACCAAAAGTAGGTGCTTTAAGCGATGCCATATTGTCTAGCGCAGTAGTAATGTTGATGTCTCTTTTTGTTACGTATTTAGCCATAGACTAGGTTAATACTTTAATTTAAGCTGAAGCTAGACAAGGAGGATGACCCTACTAGAGTCAAAGATAAGACGAAAATGGAACAACTCACCGACCTAAAAGCCATACTACACTCAAAACGAGCCAATATTTATTACTTGGAATATTGCCGCGTTATGCAAAAAGATGGTCGAGTATTATACTTAACCGAAGCCGATGCCGAAAAACAGTATTGGAATATCCCAATAGCAAACACCACCTGCATATTACTAGGAACAGGCACATCAATAACCCAAGCTGCGGTAAGAATGTTAGCACAAGCAGGAGTGTTAATAGGTTTTAGCGGCAGTGGCGGCACCCCCTTAATCGCCGCCAATGAAATAGAATGGCTATCACCACAAAGCGAATATCGCCCCACCGAATACATGCAAGGCTGGGTACAGTTCTGGTTTGATGACAGTAAACGTCTGAATGCTGCCAAACAACTACAACATGCACGCCTGAAATACATGCAAAAGATTTGGGCAAAAGATAAAGACCTGCAAGCAGAAGGTTTTAATGCAGCTGATCCAATATTGCTTAGTGCCCTCAATAATGCCAGTGCAAAAATAGAACAAGCTAAAAAAGTGGCCGAACTGTTAACTGCAGAAGCTCATCTCACCAAGCAGCTCTACAAGCTAGCCGTTAACAAAACCAAACACGGTGATTTTGTACGCGAAAGAGATTCCGTAGATGCCGCCAACGCCTTCCTCAACCACGGCAACTACCTAGCCTATGGCCTAGCTGCCACCACACTTTGGGTGCTAGGTATCCCACACGGCTTTGCAGTAATGCACGGTAAAACCCGCCGAGGCG
>LWTN01000213.1 GCA_002101225.1 Cycloclasticus sp. symbiont of Poecilosclerida sp. M
AGATAGCAGTGATTTGCTTGTAAAAATGGTTAAAAACATCAATCAACAATTAGCAGTTAAGCCGCCTATGATTAAGGTTGAACGGCAAAATTTAGTGATGGAAGATGACAAAATTCAAGGTATTTATAGTAGTGAAAATGTGGGCAGTAGAATAAGTAAGCAGTATCAAATTCAGAATTTGACAGCAGCATTAGAGCAAGAAACTGGATTAACTAAAACCACAATTTTGAGTGTTTTAGCAGGTATTGATTGTTTAAATAGCGTGTTTGACAATCCACAAGATTTTATTAGAGGCGTGGCTTTGATTATTAAACACACGCTAAAAGATGAATTGTTAAATGGCATCAAATATTACCAAGTAGAGGATTGCTGGAATATGTCGCTGTTTAACGATATTGAAACTTATGAGGATAAAATTGTGCTATCTAATAAGTCTATTTATGATTATGCTATATTTGATAGCGATGGTGAAAGGAGGTTTGCTCAAAGTTTGGACAATAGTGAGAATGTGAAAGTCTTTGCCAAAATGCCGGCGTGGTTTGTGGTGGACACGCCGATTGGTACTTATAATCCCGATTGGGCGATTGTGTGGCAAGAGGATGAACAAGAAAAATTGTATTTAGTCAGAGAAAGTAAATTTGTGAATGATTTGCAAAATTTGAGGGATAGCGAAAAATATAAAAATTCTTGTGCTGTAAAGCATTTTGAGGCAATTGATACGGATTTTAAAGTCGTTCAAGACGCTCAACTGAACGACTTAATTTAAATAGACCTTTGCATAAATGAGGGTGATTAACAGAATGACAGATTTTGTCAAATCGATTGTTTTATTAAAGCCAGTCCCAGTAGGGATTTGGAGAGGATAATCGGAGGGAGGATAGCCCCGATTATTTTCAGAATATAGCGGGCTTTATGAAAAAGTCACCGTGACCTTAGTGACAAATGTTACGGACAAGCCTTTTTTTGTGTATTCGTCTGCCAATGCTTTAGCGTTAACAATGGTATCGCAAGCATTGAGGGGCAATTCAAGCTCAACCAAAACCCCGCCACCTAAATAATGCAGCTTTACTTGTTTTATGTTCTGCTGGGCCGC
The DNA here is from genome assembly GCA_002101225.1 of Cycloclasticus sp. symbiont of Poecilosclerida sp. M. Lineage (GTDB taxonomy): Bacteria > Pseudomonadota > Gammaproteobacteria > Methylococcales > Cycloclasticaceae > Cycloclasticus. Next base: position 1,094 of record LWTN01000213.1, read on the forward strand.
AAGCCCATCCCATGCTTGGTTAAGCTCAACAATCACTTCCTTACGTAGGGGTAAATCTTGGCAAGGCGACTCTTCTTCATCGTCTTCTGGATCAATATGTACCATGACCTCACCGATATTTTCCACCTGATTAATTAAAGCGATTCGCACCGTCTCGCTTATTAAGTGTCCCTCGGAGACACTAATCATGGGTTCAACAATAATATGCACATCGACCAAGGCACTTTCGCCCATTTTCCTCGTGCGCAAAAAGTGCAGCGCTGTTACGCCTTGCGTGCCTAGAATTATGCCTTCAATTTTCTCTACAACTTCTGCATCGAGTGAGGTATCGACCAGCTCTTTGCTGGCATCTAATACCAAATCAAAACCGATTTTTATCACCATCAAGCCGACAATAATTGCTGCAATGGAGTCAAAGTGTTGGAACCCCGCCATTTCAAGCCCCACGCCCATTAATACAACACATGAAGAAATCGCATCGCTTCTGTGGTGCCAGGCATTCGCTTTTAATAGCGCGGACTTTGTCGCTTTCGCGGTGCGCATCGTTAAGTGATACATCGCCTCTTTAGCAACAATAGAGATGCCCGCTACAAAAAGCACTAACCAACCATAGCTTATGACGTCGTCATTATAAAAACGTGATATTGCATTCCAAACAATCGCCCCCGCAACCGCAATGAGTACGGCGCCTAAAATAACCGTGCCGAGCGTTTCAAACCGTGCGTGCCCATAAGGGTGTTCTTCATCGGCCTCTTGGCCAGAATGATGGGCCGCGTAATAAACCAACCCGTCTGTTAATAAATCAGATAAAGAATGAAAGCCATCGGCAATCAGCGCGTGTGATTGGCCTAACCAACCGAAACCAATTTTTAGTGCAGACAGGACTAAATTAACCAGACCACCCATAACGGTAATCTTCTTTTTCTCCAGCGTTTCTATTTGTTCTGCTTCCATTTTTTAATTTGCTGACACCTACGCCATTGCTCCAACTTGAATAGTTAACACAAATTCACCTTCTATCTCTTCGGCCGCCAACAACAGATGCCCATTAATTCTGCACCAAGCGGGAATATCGTGCATAACGCCTGGATCTGTGCACGTTACCCGCACGTTCGCGCCCGATGCCAACGTTTTAATCAAATCTTGCGTCCTTATGACCGGCATGGGACACATCAATCGTCTTGCATCTAGCTCTATCATACCCGCCAAGCTTCTTGTATTTCATCAGGTGCTAAAGGTTTTACCACTAAATTTTGAACCTGTCCTTTATCTGCAACTTCTACCTCTACTTCGCTTGCCTCGCGCCCCTGGCTAAAGCGCGCCACAATTTGTGCTGCTAATTTAATCCCATCTTCGTCTGCAACGCCATCCAGTAAAGTAAGCGGCCCATTGTGGCTGATTGTTTTTAGCGTCGTAAACTGTTTTTTATAGCCTTGCAAAAAATTACTCTCGCCCTCTTCTCGCGCGATAATTAACTTAAACCCTTCTCTAGGGCGAATGTGCCGACCCACTTTCAACAGCATAATATCGTCTAATGCGTAGTCCCTCTTTCCGCGTGATGCCCATAAATCGACCAGCTTCACCGAGTAAGCCTTATCTGTTAAAAAACAGCAGCCGCCTGCAGGTTGTGCGTAATCGTCAAAACCAAATTTTTCAGCCAGCGCCATTTGTGGCTTTCTTGTGCGGCCGCTGAAGTCATACAACTCATCGCGGTTCACCCAACCTTCACGCTCGGGCAATGTCTCGGGTAAATTCTGTGCGCATAGCGGTCTTAATAAACGATCTTCAGCACCAGACTCTTCGGAAATTATGGGCATTGTTTCGCGGCGCTGGGACATGGGTCTCTGGCCAATCACTTCACCCGTAATAATAAAATCAAAACCGTTCTCATCGGCCCACTGCTTCGCCTTGCCCACCATAAACACCTTACAATCCAAACAAGGATTCATGTTTGCGCCATAACCGTGCTTTGGGTTAATCAAAACATCTTTGTATTCTTCAATAATATCAATGATATGAAGCTTTATCCCCAGTTGTTCAGCACTCCAAAGTGCATTGTTTCTTTTAGGTTTTGCTTTGTCTTTTTTACGAATCGCGTGGGTATGTCCCTCCACACAAAAACCCGTGTAAAAGTTAATCCCTTCAACGTGGACACCTTGTTCAAGCATCACCTTTGCCGCTAATAGCGAGTCTAGTCCGCCCGAAATAAGCGCAACTGCTTTTCTTTGTTTTTCCATTTTTCTCATTAAATGCGTTAATCGGGCGCATTATACCGGACCGAGTGTGGCTGTGTTTGAAGCCTTAAAGTTACTTTTTTATAGGAGGTTCTCTATAATCAAGTATATATCATCATTGATTAAGCAAATAACATGGCAATGGCTCACATTAATATCAACATGCTGACTTGGGCGCGTGAGCGCTCCAGCATTGTTATGTCTGATTTTGCGGAAAAATGTGGTGTTAGTGTAGATAAGCTTGAAGAGTGGGAGTCTGGTAAGCGCCCAATGACATTTTATCAGGCTCAAGATTACGCTAATAAGACTTATATTCCCTTCGGGTATTTATTTTTACAACACCCCCCTATGGAAGAGCTGCCGCTCCCAGAGCTACATACAATTGATGGGAAAGCACCAATTCTACCTAGTCTAGAGCTGATGGATATGGTGAAAATCACTCTTCAAAGGCAAGGTTGGTATAAAGAACATCTTAAGCTTCAGCTTGTAGAAAATAGTTCCGTTGTTGGTGGGTTTTCTGTTAATGATAGCGTAGACCGTATTGTAAACGACATGCGAAAAACCCTGAGTGCTCCTAAACATCCTATCAGAGGCAAGTGGGAAGACTATTATCGAGAGCTTGTAAAGAAGATTGAGTCCGCTGGAATAATGGTTATGCGCGAAGGATATATTGGGCATCATAGCCGAGCATTAAATGCAGATGAATTTAGAGGCTTTGCTATCGCTGATGAGCTTGCGCCTATTATTTTTGTTAATCATGCTGACTCTCTAGGCGCTAGGTTATTCACTCTTATACATGAGCTTTGCCACATTTGGGTTGGATTATCTGGAATATCTGACGGTAATACGGCAACTCATCGGCAAGAAGAAATATTATGCAATGCTGTAGCTGCCGAATTTCTAGTTCCTGCCGAAGAGTTTTTAAGTATCTGGCAGGAGGATGCCGAACCCTGGACATATAATTTAACTGTTATGGAGGCCCATTTTCATGTGAGCACATGGGTTCTGGCTAGACGAGCATTAACTCTTAATAAAATATCCAAGGAGACTTATCGGGCCTTTATTAATGCCAAAAAAACAGCATATGGAAAAAAGAAAACCACAGGCGGTCCAACCTATTATCAAACTAAAAAAGCTCAGTTAAGCGGCCTGTTTTCTCGTGCTGTAGTCACTGAGGCCTTAAATGGTCGCTTGTTATTACGAGAAGCAGGACAGTTATTGGGTGGTATAAAGCCTAGTAAAATTAAGACCTTTGCTAAAGAGTTAGGCGTTTGAACTATTTACTTGATGCAAACACCTATATTCAGGCTAAAAACCAATATACGGATTGGATATATGCCCTGCATACTGGGATTGGTTAGACTAACAATTTCAGTTAGGTCAAGTTTCTAGCATTGATATGGTTGGCCGTGAACTTAAAGCAGGAAATGACGAGGTTGCTAACATTGATCAGGAGGGGCCGGACTTAGTAACAGGGCTTCCTGGTGCAAACAATGAAGCGTTCTAATGGCTACCATCACCTACATTGATAAGAAGACGGGTCGCAAAGCTCGGAAAGAGATCCGTGATGAAATTCGTAAAATAAAGAAGCGGATGAAGTCACTAGGCGCTACGTCGCACGAGGGTGCTTACATCGACGGGAACGAAGTGAAGAGCTTTATCGATGGCTAATATAGATGTTCTAAATTATTTAGAGTTACGCGAAGCCTTTTGGTGATATGCCGACGCTTATTCGATATACTTCCCGCTTGTTCAAATAACCGTCAATTTTAGCGTGTCAAAATCTAGGCAAGACCTTATGACATTCCAAGGCCTTATCCTTACCCTGCAAGAATATTGGGCTGAACAGGGGTGCGTTATTCTTCAGCCATTAGACCTTGAAGTGGGCGCTGGCACCTTTCATCCAGCTACTTTTTTGCGTGCGATTGGCCCTGAACCTTGGGCAACGGCCTACGTGCAACCCTCACGTCGCCCAACCGATGGCCGTTTTGGCGAAAACCCAAATCGTTTACAGCACTATTATCAGTTTCAGGTGCTTATCAAGCCATCGCCGTCTGATATTCAAGATTTATACCTCGACTCATTGAGCTATTTGGGCATTGATATGCTCGAGCACGATATCCGCTTTGTTGAAGACAACTGGGAATCACCGACGCTGGGCGCTTGGGGTCTGGGCTGGGAAGTTTGGTTAAATGGTATGGAAGTCACCCAATTTACTTACTTTCAACAAGTCGGCGGTTTAGATTGTCGCCCGGTAAGCGGTGAAATTACCTACGGTCTTGAGCGCATTGCTATGTACATTCAAGGCGTTGAAAGTGTTTACGACTTAGTCTGGACCCACACCAAAAACGGCGTTGTGACCTACGGCGATGTATTCCACCAAAACGAGGTTGAGCAATCTGCCTATAACTTTGACCATGCCAATACGGATGTGATGTTTAAACAATTTGACGACTGTGAAGTGGCCTGTAATCTTTTGATAGGGAAGAGCTTGGCACTGCCTGCTTACGAGCAAGTTTTGAAGGCCTCTCATCTATTTAATTTATTAGACGCACGCCACGCGATATCCGTAACTGAACGGCAGCGTTTTATTTTGCGCGTGCGCAGCTTATCTAAAATGGTGGCTGAAACCTATGTTGCCTCTCGTGAAGAACTGGGGTTCCCGATGTTAAAAGCAGATGGGAGCGACTCGTGAGTAACACTAAAGATTTATTGTTTGAACTAGGTTGTGAAGAATTACCGACGACGACTTTAAAAACTCTGCGTGACCACCTATTAAACGGTATTTGCAGCGGTTTAGACGAAGCCAACTTAAGCTTTGGGACTACCCTTGCTTTTGCTACGCCGCGTCGCCTGGCTGTTTGGATTGAAGGTATAGAAACCTCGCAAGCCGATGAGTTGGTTGAAAAACGAGGCCCCGCAGTTGCTGCAGCCTATGATAAGGACGGCAACCCCAGTAAAGCAGCTTTAGGTTTTGCGCGCGGTTGTGGTGCAGAATTTGACGAATTAGAAACGCTTAAAACCGATAAGGGCGAGTGGCTTTCGTATAAGAAACTTGAGAAGGGCCAGCCCAGCGAATCACTACTTCCAGCTATCATTGAAAAATCATTAAGCCGCTTACCTATTGCCAAGCGCATGCGTTGGGGGAGTTCAAACGATGCCTTTGTTCGCCCGGTTCATTGGGTTGTTCTATTGTTCGGTTCTGACGTCATTGAAAGTCAGTTCTTCGGGCTTAATGCTTCTAATACATCTTTTGGCCACCGCTTTCACGCACCGGGTAAAATAACTATAAGCTCAGCCGCTGATTATAGCCGACTACTGAGTAATGCTCGCGTAATTGCTAGCTTTGAAGAACGCAAATCACTCATCGAAAAACAAGCAATTGATGCGGCCCAAGCCGTTAATGGCACAGCGCATATTGACCCCAGCTTATTAGATGAGATTGCTGCATTAGTGGAATACCCCGTTGCAGTTACCGGCGGCTTTGATGAACATTTTTTAGCCTTGCCTAAAGAAATCCTCATCACCACCATGCAAATTAACCAAAAGTACTTTCCCGTATTAAATGATAACGGCACGCTGCTTCCTTTCTTTATCACCATCAGCAATATTAAAAGCAGCAACCCGGCCTCTGTTAGCCACGGCAACGAACGCGTTATTAGCCCAAGGCTTTCTGACGCCGAATTTTTTTGGCAGCAAGATATGAAAAACACGCTTGCCGAGCGTATTCCCACGCTCGATAACGTTGTGTTCCAACACAAATTGGGCTCCATCGGTGACAAAACGCGTAGAGTCGACAAACTGTCGTGTGAACTGGCGGCGTTGCTTGGGCACGATGTTGAATTAGCCTCGCGTGCTGCACAATTAAGTAAAACTGACTTGGTAACCGATATGGTCGGCGAGTTTGCAAGTTTACAAGGTGTTATTGGTCGCTATTATGCCAGCGAAAATGGCGAGCCTGAAGAGGTCGCGGCCGCCATTCAAGAACAATACTTACCCAAACAATCCGGCGGCGCGTTGCCAACCACGAAAACGGGTCAAATTTTGGCTTTGTCTGATAAATTAGATACCTTAGTTGGTATTTTTAGTATCGGCCTTCTGCCCACCGGTGATAAGGACCCTTTTGCGCTACGACGTGCTGCTTTAGGTATTTTGAGAATCCTCATAGAGCACGATATTAAATTTGACCTAAATGAGCTTGTTAGACTCTCTTGCCAACAATTTAGGCATGGCTTCGACGCAGATGGCACCATCGAACAGGTTGTTTCTTTTGTGCTTGACCGCTTAAAAGGCTACTGTTTAGCAAATAATTTCAGTCCTGAACAATTTGCCGCAGTTAAGTCTGTTAACTGCACCGCGCCGGTCGACTTTATGAGTCGCCTTCACGCCGTTAAAGCCTTCTCTCTACTGAATGAAGCCGCTAGCCTGAGTGAGACAAACAAGCGTATTCAAAATTTGTTGAAAAAAGCACCCAATAACATTGCAGAGCAATTCGACGCAGCTATCTTATCCAAAAGCCAAGAAGTAGCGTTATACAAAAAATTACAGCTTGTTGAAGGGGAAATCTCCCCGCTTATCGAGCAGAACCAGTATATCGACGCTTTAAAAGCGCTATCGAACCTTAAAGAGCCCATCGATGAGTTTTTCGAACACATTTTTATTATGGCCGACGATGAAGCCGTCAAAAACACCCGCCTAGCGTTACTGTCAAAAATTCACGCTAATTTTATAAAAATAGCTGATATTTCATTGATATAGATTTTATAACCTTGGATAAAAACCAACCTATAAATATTATTCTTGATCGGGATGGAGTTATTAACCTCGACAGTGATGAATATGTAAAAAGCCCCGATGAATGGCTCCCCATCGATAGCAGTATTCAGGCGATAGCTCTACTACATAAGGCTGGGCACCGGATTTTTGTTGCCACAAACCAATCGGGCATTGGACGGGGTTATTACACCACCAACATACTCCATGAAATGCATCAAAAAATGCATTCTATAATTCATCAAGCTGGCGGAAAAATTACCGATATAGCTTTTTGCCCCCATGCGCCTGAGGACAATTGCGCTTGCCGCAAGCCAAAAGCTGGCTTATTAAAAGATTTAGCTATTAGAAATAGCATTGATTTAAAGAAAGCCCTTGTCATTGGTGATAGTTTGCGTGACCTGCAAGCCGCTGATAAAGTAGGCGCTAATGCTTTTTTAGTTCTAACGGGTCGAGGTAAAAAAACCCAACGGGACAACCCATCTCCTCCATACAAAATATACAAGAACCTCTATGACGCAAGCCAAGCCATCCTCTCATAATTTGTTTTTACTCGGTTTTCAGTCCGTTGTTTTTCTGGTTTTCCAAATAAGCACGCTTTTTATTTTCGCGCCACTCGTGCTGCTTTCCTTCCCTTTTCCTTATAAGATTCGTTATTCAATCGCAAGCGCTTGGGCAAAACTCATCATTAAGGGGCTTAAACTTATTTGTAATTTAGACTTCAACGTTACGGGTGCGGAAAACATTAAAGACAATGGCATTATTTTTTGTAAGCATCAGTCAGCTTGGGAAACGTTTGCCCTACAAGTTATGTTCCCTGAACAGTGCTGGGTTCTAAAACGTGAATTACTTTGGATTCCACTATTCGGCTGGGCTTTAGCTTTGGTTGAACCGATTGCTATTGACCGCTCTAAAAGAAGTCAGTCGTTCAAGCAAATTATTCGTCAAGGAACCGAGCGTTTAAAATCTGGGCGTTGGGTGGTGATTTTTCCTGAAGGTACGCGTACAGCACCCGGCGAAAGGCGTAAATATATGGTAGGCGGCGCACTGCTGGCAAAAAAATCAGGGTTCCCCGTTACGCCCGTTGCACACAATGCCGGTGAGTTTTGGCGTAGAAAAGCTTTTATCAAATACCCTGGAACTATATCCGTTCGTATAGGCCCCTCTCTAGATAGTAAAACAATGTCTGCAAGAGAGCTTAATAAAGCAGCGGAGGAATGGATCGAAGGCCAAATGGATGAATTAGGGAAAACAGCGTCCTAATTAAATTTAACGTATTGTTTTTAAATACTTATTTCTTTTTTAAGCGCCCTAGAAAGTTCGTTAATCACTTTTGAATCATAGCTGGCGTAGACCGTTGTATCTCCATCTGGCGTTACAAGCGCGACTGATAATTTTTTTGACGTATCGAACAGGCTAACCAAACTAAGCAATATAAAAAACACGCCCCCCGCCAAGAACCAACGCGAACCAAAAAAGCAGGCGACAACCCCGACCGCAAAAAGCATTTTACCCGCATCCCTCACGGGGGTCTGTTGCAAAATATTAACCTGCGTAACATCTTTCAAGTCGTAGCGCTTTGCACCCACCTTAAGCTGCCCCGTCGTAATTTCTATGTCCACTCTTTCTAGTAATTCTTTTTTTGTCATTTATACCTAATCCTTGTTTATTTAAATGTATCACATAAACTTATTGTTCCGCTTTGCAATCCAACCTTAAACCACTTTACGCGCTGCGAAGCGCTCCCATGCGTAAACGAATCTGGGCTTATCGTTCCAGTCGATTGTTTTTGGAGCGTATCGTCACCAATCGCGCTAGCCGCTGTCAATCCCTCTTCGATATCTCCTTTTTCTAGTAAATTGCGAACATTCGCCGCATGATAACCCCAAATTCCTGCAAAACAGTCTGCTTGTAATTCTTGTTTAACTGAGAGTTTATTAGCTTCTTTTGGACTAAGGCCTTGTTTTGACTGATGTACTGAACGGGATATTCCCATTAGCGTTTGAACGTGGTGTCCTACCTCGTGTGCGATGACATACGCTTGAGCAAAATCGCCAGGTGCTTTGAACTGTGTTTTAAGTTGCTCATAAAAACCCAAATTAATATACACTTTTTGGTTCGCTGGGCAATAAAAGGGCCCCATAGCTGCTTGCCCAAGCCCGCAAGCGGAATTTACTTTACCGCTAAACATAACTAACTTAGGCTCTTTATACTTTTTATCCTGTGCGCTAAAAAGTCTTGTCCATGTTTCTTCTGTATCTGCAAGAACGACGCTGACAAATTCAACGAGTTCCTTTTCTTTTGCTGATTGGACAAGTGGTTTACTAGACGTTGCAGCCGCAGGTTCTTGTTGTAACCCCAAAACGCCGCCATGGTTTCCAGTAAAAACACCGTAAGCGACAAATCCCGCTACTACTACGGCTGTACCCTTGAAGCCCAATACTCTAAAATGATGGGTAGCAACCTTAATAAACCCCCACCAGCACCACCAGAAATATTTAAATGACGAAGGTCTTCTATATTGCTACTACTTAGGCGCCCTCTCCTGCGCACCTAAGTTTCCTTTTTCACTTGAGTTTTGGCGGCTAACTTAAATTACTAATTTATACGTCTAGGTTTGACACTTCTAACGCATTCTTTTCTATAAACAACCGGCGGGGCTCCACCTCATCACCCATTAGGGTTGTAAACACTTCATCAGCTTTTATTACATCTTCAATACGTACCTGCAATAAACGGCGTGAATCTGCGTCCAGTGTCGTCTCCCACAACTGGTCTGGGTTCATCTCACCTAAACCCTTATATCGTTGAATTTGTTGACCTTTTTTAGCTTCTCGCATCAGCAAATCGAACACTTCTCTAAATTCAAAGACGTCTTGAGCTTTATCGCCCATTACCAATTTTGTCTCATCTCCAAATAAACCCTGTAGCGTTTCACCAAATGTTACTAGGCGCTTATATTCTGCAGATTTAAAGAAGATTGAATTAATAACACATTCTTTTTCAACACCATGAGATATTGTTAAGCAATTGATTTTCCAGTCATTCTCCTCTTCTTCTAACTGTAATTTATATTCAGTAGGATCCTCTTCCACAGAGTTCAATTTCTGTTCTAATTTTTCTAACCAGGCCGACAAATCTTTCTTTTGATCAAAATTAACCTGATTATCGGTCGTCAATAACATGTGTAAAAAAGCAGCGTTATAGCGATTACCTAATCTCGAAATAATACCCTCGATTTGAGTGTATTTATTTGCCAGCTGCTCAAGTGCAACACCCGAGATAGCGGGTGTTTGCGCATTTATTACAAGACTCGCCTTTTCTAGCGCTAATTGTAATAAGTAACTATTTAGTTCCGCATCATCCTTAACGTAATATTCTTGTTTGCCCTTTTTCACCTTGTACAATGGCGGTTGCGCTATGTACACATTACCGTTTTCAATTAATTCTGGCATTTGGCGATAAAAAAACGTCAATAGCAGCGTTCTAATGTGTGACCCATCCACATCCGCGTCCGTCATAATAATTATCTTGTGGTAGCGCAAGTTCTCCGGCTTATATTCTTCTTTACCAATTCCGCAACCAAGCGCTGTAATTAAGGTCCCCACCTCATCAGAGGAAAGCATTTTGTCGAATCTTGCTTTCTCGACATTCAGTATTTTTCCTTTTAGTGGCAAAATTGCTTGAGTACGTCTATCGCGCCCTTGTTTGGCCGAACCACCAGCAGAATCACCCTCCACTAAGAATATTTCTGAAAGCGCTGGATCTTTTTCTTGGCAATCCGCTAGTTTGCCGGGTAACCCCGCTATATCTAGTGCAGATTTTCTTCGCGAAATTACGCGTGCCTTTCTAGCCGCGTCCCGTGCACGCGCGGCTTCTAACATTTTCCCGGCAATTTCTTTTGCTTGCGTTGGGTTTTCTAACAAAAACGCCTGTAGACTTTCTGCAACCGAGGCTTCAACTATAGGCTTAACTTCAGATGAAACCAGTTTATCTTTAGTTTGAGATGAAAACTTTGGATCGGGTACTTTAACGGACAACACAGCGGTCAAACCTTCTCTCGCATCATCGCCTGTGGTCGCTATTTTTTGTTTCTTAGCTAAACCCTGGCTTTCAATATATTGATTTAGTGTGCGCGTTAATGCTGCTCGCAAGCCCGCCAAGTGAGAACCCCCGTCCCGCTGAGGAATATTGTTCGTATAACAAAAAATGTTTTCTTGATATGCATCGGTCCACTGTAAAGCCAACTCAACATTTACATCCTTTTTATCCACACTAAAGTAAATAACCTTATCGTGTATTAAGGTTTTGTTTTTATTTAAATGGGTTACAAAAGCGGTAATACCGCCCTCATACTCAAACACTTCTTCTTTTCCAGAACGCTCGTCAGACAGCTTAATTCGAACACCTGAGTTTAAAAATGAAAGCTCTCTCAGCCGCTTAACTAATAACTCAAACTGAAAGGTTGTGGTTGAAAACGTTTTTTTGCTCGGTTTAAAACGTATACTTGTGCCTGTTTTATCCGTATCACCTATAACTTTTAGGGGCTCTACGGGCTCACCATTTTTATATAACTGGTAGTGTTCTTTGCCTTCACGACAAATTTTAAGCTCCAAACTGTCGGATAACGCATTAACCACAGATACGCCCACGCCGTGCAAACCTCCTGAAACTTTATAGGCATTATCGTTAAACTTACCACCCGCGTGCAACACAGTCATAATAACTTCTGCAGCTGATCGGCCTTCCTCAGGATGAATATCAACAGGTATTCCACGCCCGTCATCCGTAATAGTAACGGAGGAGTCGTCGTGAATAATCACCCCCACTTCTTTACAAAACCCAGCAAGAGCCTCATCTATTGAGTTATCAACGGCCTCAAAAACCATGTGATGTAGTCCCGAGCCATCATCAGTGTCGCCAATATACATACCGGGTCTTTTGCGTACCGCATCTAGTCCTTTTAAAACCTGGATGCTTGAAGAGTCATAACCCGCACTTTTGTTTTCGCCTTTCACTTATTCACCTTTTCTATTACTCCATGTTTCACGTGAAACAAACTTGAGCTTTCATTGTTTATATAATTTGCAAACAACTTTTCATTTGTCGTTGTTATAAAAACCTGCGCTCCCACTTTTTCTAAAAACACCAACACTCGTTTAATATTAAACGGGTCTAACTCAGCCGCTAAATCATCTATCAGCACACACGTTGCAACATCACTCTCTCTGCTAGACACTTTCACCTGCGCCAAGTATAGGGAAAAGATAAGCAGCTTCATCTGTCCGCGTGATAAATAATCCTGCGCTAACTTATCACTTACATACAAACTTATATCTGATCTATGCGCCCCAACAGAGGTAAAGCCTTTTAATAAATCTTTCTTTGTCGCCTCTTCCAAAGCAGCTTGTAATGTCTTGTTTTTTTCCCACCCTTGGCTAAAAACCAAGTTTATTTTTTCTTCACCCAAAAGCGCTTTCGAAACCACCCTGCATTCCGCTTCTAAGCGACCCACATAGGTTTTTCTCTTACTGACTAGCATTGTACCGTATTCGGCCACTTTCGTGCTCCATGCGCCTAGGGTTTTTAATTCCTTGTTTTTTAAAAGTTTGTTCCGCTGCCTTACCGCTTGATTATGTTTTTTTGATAATTGAAGGAAGTCATGTTCCACGTGAAACACCCCCCAATCTATAAACGATCTTCTATTTGTTGCTCCTCTTTCTAATAAAGACTGGGACTCCGGTCTTAAAATATGGACCTGTGCATAGTTGGATAGCTCGGACGCTTTTCTTTCTTTCTTTTTGTTTATTCTTATTTCTGTTGTAGAGCTTGTTTTTCTAATCCCTACTTGGTGTGTTGACTTCTCGTTTTGTATTTGTGCGGTTGTTATTAGAGCTGCTTCGCCTTTGGTAATAATTTTGCTCGTTGATTGTGTTCTAAACGAACGCCCTCTTCCTATTAAATAGATTGCTTCTAATATAGAGGTTTTTCCGCTCCCGTTTTCACCAACAATAATGTTTAATTTTGAAGAGCTGGTGAAGTTAACGCTTTTTATATTTCTAATGTTCGATATATGTATCTTCGTTAAAGCCATCTTGGTTTAATAAATAACAAAACTAGAGGCGCATCGGCATAATAACGAAACGGGATGAAACGTCGTTTGGATCTTCTAATAAGCAACTGCTGTTTGTGTCGGTAAAAGATACCTTGGTGGTTTCTGTATTAATGACATTAAGCGCTTCCATTAAGTAGTTGGAATTAAATCCCATACTCATATCATCACCTTGATAATTAATAGAAACTTCTTCTTCTGCTTCTCCTTGCTCGGAATCATTAGCGTTTATTTTCATCAGTCCATTGCTTAAATCTAAACGTATGCCTTTATATTTTTCATTTGATAAAATTGAAACGCGCATCAATGCGGATTTAAAAGACTGGGTTTCAATATCAAAAGAGTGTTTTGTGTCATCTGGAATAACGTTTTTAAAATCAGGAAAGCGCCCGTCGATTAACTTTGCGTTTAATTCAACATCGCCTATCGAAAGGTTTATGTGGTTTTTAGCAAATTTAATCAATACATTGTTTTCTGTTTTATCTAATAAACGAAGAAACTCTTGCGCTGCTTTTCTAGGAATAATAACTTGATCAATTGAGGCGCCATTGCCTTCTAGTGTTTGCTTAAAAAAAGCCAGCCGGTGTCCGTCTGATGCGACTGTTTGAAGGTCGCCATTAGTCAGTTGTAGCATTAACCCGTTTAAATAATAACGAACGTCTTGTTGCGCCATACAAAAAGCGGTTTTATTTAAAGCCTTAAGTAAAACATCTGGATCAACAGAAAGCTCATTTGTATAATCTAGCTCATCAAACAATGGAAACTCTGCCGCAGGAAGGGTTCTTAAAGTAAAGCGACTTTTACCTGTTTGAATGAGCACTTTATTTTCATCAAAGGCCATCGTCATCTTTGCATCATCAGGTAAAGAACGACAAATATCTAAAAACTTACGCCCAGGAAGCGTGGATTTAATCTTTTCACCGCTGCTAATAGAGATAAGCGTGGATGTTTGCACCTCAAGGTCTGTCCCAATTAGTTTCAAACGTCCATTTTCTAAAGAAAAATAAATGTTTGAAAGAATAGGTAAAGTTTGTCTTCGCTCAATAACGCCAGAAACTTTTAAAAGCGGCTCAAGTAAATCAGATTTATTAATATTTAATTTCATTTTTTAAAGAATAGTTATAGTTATTAAGGAGGGTGGTTTTATGTATATGTTTATATTTCCCATACAAATCAAAAAGTTATGCGTTTTAAAAGGTTGTTAATAAGCTTAAAACAAGTTGTTTATAAAATGTTAATAAGTCAAACATATGAATTATCCACAGGTTTCCCACATCAATGAGATAGAGTTCTCAACAGGTTTTTATAGTCTTCTTCAATTTTACTATCAGACTCTCTCAGTTCTACAATTTTTCTTTGTGCGTGTAAAACAGTTGTGTGGTCTCGTCCGCCAAAGTGTGAACCAATTTCGGGCAAACTAAAGTTTGTTAACTCTTTTGCCAGCGACATTGCAATTTGTCTTGGTCTGGCAAGAGATCGCGTTCGTTTAGCGGATAAAAGGTCAGAAATACGGATCTTGTAATAGCTTGCGACCGTTTTTTGAATATTATCAATGCTAATGCGTTTATCTTGTAAGGCAATTAAATCTTTTAAAGCGTCTTTAGTAAAATCGAGAGTAATGGTTTCACCGGTAAATTGTGAGCTTGCTAGTACAAGTCGTAAAGCCCCTTCTAATTCACGTACGTTTGAATGAATCCTTTTACCCATAAAAAAAGCGACCTCATCAGGTAAGTTAATGCCGTTAATAGCGGCTTTGTTTTTTAAAATAGCGACGCGTGTTTCTAGATCAGGCGGCTCAATTGCTATGGGTAAGCCCCAGCCAAACCTTGATTTTAACCGCTCCTCAAGCCCATCAATTTCTTTGGGATAGCAATCGCAAGTTAAAATAACTTGTTTTTCCTGCTCGACTAAGGTGTTGAAAGTATGAAAAAACTCTTCTTGTGAGCGTTCCTTTTTTGCAAAAAACTGAATATCGTCAATTAATAAAAGATCAAGAGAGCGATAAAACTTTTTAAAGTTGTTAATCGTGTTTTTTTGTAAGGATTGCACCATATCTGAAACAAAACGCTCTGAGGATAGGAAACAAATTTTTGTTTTAGGCTTTTTTGCTAAAACAGCGTTACCTATGGCGTGCATTAAATGAGTTTTACCTAAACCAACACCACCGTAAATAAACAAAGGGTTATACGCGAGGCCTGGGTTTTCAGAAACTTGGATAGACGCCGCCTTTGCTAATTCGTTTGATTTCCCCTCAATAAAGCTAGTAAAGGTAAACGCGCTGTTTAAATTATGGGGAAAAGTAGCAGCGCTTTTTTTATTAGAGCCGCTTGCGGCCGGCCTAGATTCAGAAACTTGTTTTGTCGTTCCAATTTTAAGGTAAACTCTGGGTGTGTTTTTTTCTAACTGTTTGATAATATTAATTATACTATCAATATAATTATCTGAAACCCAATCCAAAACAAACTTATTAGGGGCAAATAAGCTTAATTCCTGACCCTCGTGTTGTGCTTGCAGAGGGCGAATCCAGGTGTTGATTTGTTGTGGTGGGATATCCTCACCTAACTGTATTAAGCATTTTTCCCACAGTGACGACACAAAAACCTCGATTAAATGGATTATTAAGACAGGTAAGGATAACTCTAAACATAAAAGTTATCCACAGATAAAAATTAAAGAGAACAAAAAAGGGAGTGACCCACAAGGTAAATAATAGATTGACTTTATAGTCAAAAATAAGTAGTCTCTCCAGTCGTTTTCTTTTGGCAAAACTCGTAAAAGGAGGCTCCCAAAAGGCAACAAACGCGTAATGTTACGCAGATAAATATTTTAGGATTGTAATCATGAAAAGAACGTTTCAACCAAGTAACTTAAAAAGAGCAAGAACCCACGGGTTTAGAGCACGTATGGCAACAAAAGCTGGACGTAAAATTATTAATGCAAGGCGTGCAAAAGGCCGCGCGGTTTTATCAGCTTAATTTTTAAAGAAGCAGGTGACCGGTTTTCAAAACAAAGCAGGTTAAATAACCAACAAGATTTTGCAAAGGTATTTTCAGGTGCAAAAAAGAGCACTGATAAATGCCTAACGGTTTTAGCAAGGAAAAATGACTCACAGCAAGCTAGGCTTGGGTTTGCATTAGCTAAAAAAAGTGTAAAAAAAGCAGTACAAAGAAATAAAATTAGACGGATTATTAGAGAGTCTTTTAGAGTAGATAAGCAACGTCTAGCGGGTTTTGACTTCGTTGTTTTATGCCATCGACACGCAGCTATAGCAAAAAAGAAAGAGTTAGCCGAGTCGATAAAAAAACATTGGAACAAACTAATATCTAATGAATAAACCTTTTATTTACCTCATTAAGTTTTATAGGTTTTGTATTAGTCCGTTATTTGCTTCAAGTTGCAGATTCCACCCCAGTTGCTCAAGTTATGCATTACAAGCCTTTCAAGAATATGGCCTTTTAAAAGCGCTTCAACTAACGCTTTATCGGTTATTTCGTTGTCACCCTTTTTGTGACGGCGGCGTAGACCCCTTACCTCTCAACGAATCAAAAATAGAACCAAGAAACGAACATGGATAATCAAAGAACCTTACTTTTCGCCGCACTTGCTTTTGTTGGTGTGCTTATCTGGCAAGCGTGGCAAGAAGACTACGCGCTACCTAAAACAATACCGGCGAGCGTTGCTGAACAAGGCGCGAGCCAAGTTGAATCAGCTGATGTACCCAGTGGTTTAGCAGCTGATTCAGCGTCAATAGGCGGTTCAGCCGTTGATGCTATAGCATCGGGAGCCATTCAAAAAGAAGGCCACGCGATTGTAGTCAAAACAGATGTTTATGATTTAGAAATTAATACCAAAGGGGCAAGTATTGGCGAACTCAAATTATTAACTTATCCAGTAGAAAAAGGCGCTGAAGAAGTCATCCATTTATTGAGTGATGCAGGTGAAAAAATCCACGTGGTGGAGTCTGGTTTAATTTCAACCAGAGGTAGTGCCCCTAACCACCATGCGCTTTGGACTACAAAATCAAATTACTACGAGCTAAGCGGTGACGAGTTGCGTATTCCGTTATATTGGGATAATGGTCGTGGCTTAAGCGTTGTTAAAACCTATGTTTTTAAGAAGGGTAGCTATCAAATTGATGTAGAAACAACGGTTAATAATAATTCAAGTTCAAGTTGGACCGCGCGTGAATACTTACAGTTAAAACGTAATGCCTTTGTAGAGAAAAAGAAAAACTCATTTATCTACACGTATACCGGCGCGATTTTATATACCGATGAAGAAAGGTATCAAAAAATTGATTTTGACGATATGGCCGATGAAGACTTAAGCACAGACACTAAATCTGGCTGGGTCGCGATGATTCAGCACTACTTCGGTGTTGCTTGGGCACCCAAAAGCACAGAAAAATTTCACTATTACACGAAGGCGCTCGAAAAAGGTTTGTACGTTATTGGTGCGTTTTCTCCAAATAGAACGGTTGCGGCGGGTGAATCAACAACCTTTAGCGCGGCTCTATTTGCGGGCCCTAAAGTACAAGATCAATTAGAAAAAACCGCGCCTGGCATGGAGCTGATGGTTGATTACGGCAAACTAACAATTATTGCTGAACCCATTTTTTGGCTCATTAACTTCTTCCACTCACTTGTTGGGAACTGGGGTGTGGCGATTATCATGGTTACTTTTTCAATTAAAGCCTTGTTCTTTAAGTTGTCAGAGAAGAGCTACCTTTCTATGGCGCATATGAAGGTTGTTCAGCCGAGAATTGTCGCGTTAAAAGAGCGTTTCGGCGACGACAAACAAAAGCTCAATCAAGCGATGATGGAGTTGTACAAAACAGAAAAAATTAACCCACTCGGTGGTTGTTTGCCCATTCTTGTGCAAATACCCGTGTTTATTTCCCTTTATTGGGTGTTGTTAGAAAGTGTGGAATTACGCCAAGCGCCGTTCATGCTTTGGATGGATAACTTATCCGCGCCAGACCCCTACTTCATTCTGCCCGTTCTTTACGGCATTACTATGTTCTTGCAACAGCGCCTAAACCCGGCGCCGGTTGATCCGATGCAAAAGAAAATGATGCAAATGTTACCGTTAATGTTTACCGGTTTCTTTGCCTTTTTCCCATCAGGCTTGGTGTTGTACTGGATTGTTAACAACACACTAACGATTATTCAGCAGGGCATCATCACGCGCAGAGTGCAAGCTGGGAAAGAATAAGCGGGCAAAAAATGGCCGATAAAATCGACACCATAGCGGCAATTGCAACAGCAAGCGGTCGCGGCGGTGTTGGCATTATTCGGGTAAGCGGGCCAAAAACGCAGGCTATTTGTAAAAACCTGCTGGGTGAAATACCTAAACCACGCAAAGCGACCTTCAAACACTTTAAATCCGAAGATAATTTACTGATTGATTCCGGTTTAGCGCTTTTTTTCCAAGCGCCTAAATCGTATACCGGCGAGGATACCCTAGAACTTCAAGGCCACGGCGGGCCCGTGGTATTAGATATGTTGCTAAAGCGGGTGTTATCTTTAGGTGCGCGTTTAGCGAGGCCGGGTGAATTTACCGAACGCGCCTTTTTAAACGATAAATTAGATTTAGCGCAAGCAGAAGCCGTAGCCGACGTGATTGACGCGGGAACAGAGCAAGCCGTTCGATCCGCACAACGCTCATTGCAAGGTGAGTTTTCACAGCGCATCGAACAACTACAGCAACAATTGACGCATATCCGCCTTTACGTAGAATCAGCGATAGACTTTAGTGATGAAGACATCGACTTTTTGGCGAGCGGCGAATTAAAAACAAAAATTGAAACTCTGTTAACTCAATTCAAATCGTTACGGCAAACCGCAAAACAAGGCTGTTTACTTAGAGATGGTATGACCGTGGTCATCGTCGGTAAGCCTAATGCAGGCAAATCGAGCTTATTAAACGCGCTAGCAAAAAATGAAACAGCCATCGTTACGCCTGTTGCAGGCACAACACGGGATGTGCTGCGCGAAAAAATACAAATAGACGGTATGCCGTTGCACATTATAGATACCGCTGGATTACGAGAAACGGACGACATTGTCGAAAAAGAAGGGGTAAAACGTGCGTATCAGGCGATAAAAACCGCGGATCGTGTTTTATTGGTCATAGACGACCAAGAGCGGGATAAAGCCAATGCAGATGACCTTTTAAAATATTTACCCGAACATATCCACGCTTCCATTATCTATAACAAAATAGATCTAACAGACCAACCAGCAGGCGTTGATACAAATAGCCGGCCACCGACAATTTACTTATCAACTAAAAGCGGTTTGGGTCTAAGCCACCTATCGGAACACTTAAAAGAATGTATGGGTTATCACGCAGCAGAAGAAGGCGTGTTTATGGCAAGGCGCAGGCATTTAGACGCGCTAGAACAAGCCACGGTACTAACAACAACGGGCGCTGAACATTTTGCAGAATACCAAGCAGGGGAGCTATTCGCAGAAGACTTACGCCAAGCACAAAATGCACTGTCTGAAATAACCGGAAAAATGACACCTGATGACTTATTAGGTGAGATTTTCTCGTCTTTTTGTATTGGTAAGTAAAAAAAGCGTTAATCAGCCCCACATAGCATTAAGTTTTTTTATGCTATGTTAAGGTAATGACACGAATAAAGGAATTATCCCCTGTTTGCTCTTGGTTTTAGCAGCGCCTATTAAAGATGACTTTTTACACGTGACCTCATTATTTGATGACGCCTTTAGACTCGCGGTTTCACCTCAGCATGCCCTAGCTAAACAAGCGAGCATCAACCCGGTTGATTTAATTGGCGAACCACTGCTATTGCTTGATGAAGGGCGCTGCCTACGAGACCAAGCGCTTCAATTTTGCCAAATTAACGGCGCTGAAGAGCAACAAAACGCACGAGCCACCAGACTAGAAACACTCCGGCAAATGGTCCGTGCTAATACGGGGATTACCTTTATTCCTGAACTGGCAATACAAGATAATGACGAATCGGTCTGCTACATACCCTTTGACAAGCCACAGCCAAAACGTACGATTTGTCTCGTGTCGCGAAAAACCAGCCCCAGATCTGTTTTATCAGCAAAACTAAATGAGTTTTTGTGCAGCCTAAGTAAATAGATATTATCTATTGTTTTAATATGAACAATCGATTTTACCTTAACGCAGTAACCCCCTAAACTATCTCCCATCGTGCGAGCAATCGCTCTTTATCATCAATACTGGAAATACCACAAGGCGAATTCAACCCATAAGTGCAACACTTCCATTTAAAAAATAGTCTTCACCAGTCATCTTAGCAAAAACCTCAAATGGAGTCTTATACTCCAAACATTTCCTAGGTCTATTATTCATTAAATCCGT
>LWTN01000214.1 GCA_002101225.1 Cycloclasticus sp. symbiont of Poecilosclerida sp. M
TGCAGCGGCTGTTCGTGCTGTTGCTCCTGCAACAAATAACTCTATTAACCTTGATTGTTTATACCAACTTAATTTACTCTTTCTCACTTTGCTATCCTAGATTAATTTAGTTATCTAGGACAGCCCCTAGAAATATACTAACTACCGTCAAAATCTAACGTAAATTAAGGACTACGATGGCCAGCTTTGTTGTCAAGCTGTACGTCACTTGACGAAAAATGGATATTATTCAAAAGCGCTCCGCTTTTGCCGCTCCTTGACTATGATGTTAAGGTTTGTATATGCCAATACGTAGGCATAATGTGGAGGCGTAAAAATCACAAGCGTGATTGCGTACTGAAATTCGCTTTGAAGAGAAAACTGACCGCCGTTTTTGGAAAGACCGACGATTAGATATCTGGCTTGAACACGACGATTAAGACTAGCTTAGCGCTACTTTACCGCATTACATCGAGTTAAAATTTCTTGGTCGGCGATACCAGAATTCTTCCAATAGAGAATTAATTCCACTGTACACGCCTGCCGTACAACTAATTCACCTTCCGCAGGCATGGGTGCAGTCACATCATCTACCGCACGTTGCGCTATAGGAACTGCACTATTTGATGTTAGGGACGCCATTACAAGAGAGTCACTAAAAAGCGCTTGCATCTTTTGCCTAAAGGCGTGCGGTAAGGTTCTTTTTGCGTTCGTTATTGGCCCTGCTAACGCGGCACCCCCGAAGGTATCGTGCCCTTGTGTACGCTTATATGACAGTAATTGTTTCTTCGCATTAAAGGTTTCTAGTTGTGCATCAAACCATAGAGACGTATCGATAGCTGTATGGCTTTTCCATTCCTTCAGAGTTATTAAAATAACTTTACTTGAACCAGATTCTAATAATTTATCGACTGCACCTTGTTTAGATAAACCAAGCTTAAGGTGAACGGTTTTTATTTTAGGAAACTTTTTGCTTAATAAACCAGAAAGTTTATCAGTAAATTCATTAGCCATAGGCTGTTTAGAATTCGTGAATGCATCATAGGGCCCGCCCATAGAAAGCTCAAACTCACCAATATATTTCGCGGGCTTCTTGCCTGAAACAACATAAGGCCTTTCATCTAACACACCAACAACCAGTACAGTTGAGTTTCCACCTTGCAACTCCAAAGCGGGCAAATGGAATGCGGCATCACGCGTATTCTCAGTTAGCACACAACCGGATAAAGACACCAACATTAAAAGACTGGTTATTCGATACATCATCGCTCAACACTCCATTTTGAAATATCACGTAAAGGTACAGTTAGACAACCTTTCAATCAAGCAAAGTCTCACAGCAAACGAAATAAACTGGTTTATAATAGATTTTTTTATTTCAAACAAATTTTAAATAGTATATGACGTTTAAAACAGCCGATTTATGTGACGGTTTCTCAGATAACTTACAAATCGTCAAACCGATGTTTCAATCTTTTGGCGGAAATGCACGCTTTAGCGGAATCATACAAACCGTTAAAGTTTTTGAAGACAATGTGTTGGTCCGCGAAATGTTATCTGAAAAAGCATCTGGTGATGTTCTAGTTATCGATGGTGGTGGCTCGTTACGCTGTGCGCTACTTGGCAATATGCTCGCCGAGATGGGCTATAAAAATGGCTGGGTTGGCGTTGTTGTGTATGGTTGCATCAGAGATTCAGCCGATATAAACGCAATGCCTATTGGTGTTCGCGCCATACAAACCAACCCACTAAAAAGCATTAAAAAAGGATGGGGAGATAAAAATATACCCGTAACCTTTGCTAGCGCTACGTTCAATCCAGGCGAATATTTATACGCCGATGAAGACGGCATTATTTTATCCAAAACAGCTATCATTTAATTATGGGGCATAGACTATCAAAAATTTACACTCGGACCGGTGATGCTGGTACGACCGGCTTAGGTGATGGCAGCCGTGTAGATAAAGACTCTCTACGAGTTGAAGCCTATGGCACTGTTGATGAACTAAATAGCCAAATAGGCCTCGTCATTGCTTTTGGCATTGATGAGCTTATTGCCAATCAATTGCTGGATATACAACACGATTTATTTGACCTCGGCAGCGAGCTTTGCGTACCTGGTTACAGTGCCATCAATGACTCAAACATCGACGCGCTTGAACGTATTTTAGACGAACACAACGCGGGATTACCTGCATTAAAAGAGTTCATCTTACCTGGTGGTAATTTAGCTGCGGCAACTTGTCATGTCGCAAGAACAGTCTGCCGACGCACCGAGCGCATTACGGTTAGCTTGGCTCGTGAGGAAAACGTCAACCCACCCGTTGTTAAATACCTAAATCGTCTGTCCGACTTGCTGTTTGTATATTGCAGAGTACTCGCTCGTCAAGGTGGGGAATCTGAAGTGCTTTGGGATAAAAACAGACGCCAATCGTCAGAAGATAAAAAATAAATGGATATTGTATTAGCCAACCCTAGAGGTTTTTGCGCCGGTGTTGATCGCGCGATTGAAATTGTAGAACGCGCACTAGATTTACTCGGCTCACCCATATACGTCCGCCATGAAGTCGTGCACAATCGTTTTGTCGTAGAAAACCTAAAGCGACGCGGCGCTGTGTTCGTGGATGAGCTCGACGAAGTACCTGATGACTCAACCGTTATATTTAGTGCACACGGCGTATCTAAAGCCGTTGAGCTTGAAGCGCAACGACGCAAACTTAATGTTTTTGATGCCACCTGCCCTTTAGTGACTAAAGTTCATATGGAAGTTATCCGTAATGCTAAAGCTGGTCGCGAGGTCATTCTTATTGGGCATAAGGGACACCCTGAGGTTGAAGGCACCATGGGCCGTTATGAGCGGCTAAACCCTAACGTCAACATCCACCTTGTTGAATCACCCGAGGATGTCTTTAACTTAGATGTGCTCGACACTGATAATTTAGCGTTCGTGACGCAAACCACGCTTTCAATGGATGACACCAGCTCTATTATTGACGCGCTGCGTGAGAAATTTCCAAACATTGCTGGCCCCAAAAAAAATGATATTTGCTATGCCACGCAAAATAGACAAGATGCTGTAAAAGACCTCGCCAACAAATCATCTGTTGTTTTAGTCGTTGGCTCACCCAATAGTTCAAACTCCAATAGGCTTCGTGAAATCGCTGAGAAGTTGGGCAAACCTTCCTACCTCATTGACGGCGCCGAAGACATTCAACAAGCATGGCTGAAAGGCATTAAAACCGTTGGCGTAACTGCCGGTGCCTCTGCCCCTGAGGAGCTCGTGCAAAGCGTTATTGCACAACTTAAAACATGGGGTGGTACCACGGCTGTTGAAAACCCGGGCATTCAAGAAAAAGTCACATTCTCTTTGCCCAAAACCCTACAACAATAATTTTTTAACAGGCAATAAAAAACTGGGCCTTTATGATAAAAGGCCCGTTTTTTTGCTATAAAGAAACCGTATTTACATACGTTCCCATAATGTCGCAATACCTTGTCCACCACCAATACATAAAGTAGCTAAGGCATATTTACCTTGAACGCGTTCTAACTCGTGAAGCGCTTTAACAACGATAATGTTTGCAGATGCGCCAATAGGGTGACCTAAAGAAATTGCACTACCGTTAACATTTACTTTGTCCATTGGAAGCTCAAGCTCACGACATACGCTTAATGCTTGCGCTGCAAATGCTTCGTTAACTTCCCATACGTCGATGTCCGCTACTGTTAAGCCCGTATCTTTTAAGATTTGGTTTACAGCAGGAACAGGGCCAATACCCATAATTTCTGGCTCAACACCTGCGTGTGTGTAAGCAACTAGTTTAGCCATTGGCTTTAAGCCACGTGCTTCAGCAGCATTTTTTTCCATTAATACCATTGCAGAAGACGCATCGTTGATACCTGATGCATTACCCGCTGTTACTGAACCATCTTTTTTGAATGCTGGACGCATACCCGCTAATTTCTCAACAGAAATCTCAGAGCGAACGTGCTCATCTTTATCAAATACAGTTACGCCTTTACGTGTTTTCATTTCAACAGGAACGATTTGAGAATCGAAACGGCCTTCTGCTTGTGCATGTGCTGCACGTTTGTGGCTTTCTGCTGCTAATGCATCTTGGTCTTCACGAGATACATTGTATTTATCAGCTAGATTTTCAGCCGTCATACCCATGTGGCCTGTGCCGAATGGGTCCGTTAGCGCAGAAACCATTAGGTCCAACATTTTATCATCGCCCATTTTTTGGCCCCAACGCATACCTGATGACGCATAAAAACCATTACTCATAGACTCAACGCCCGCTGCAATGGCAACGTCGTGATCACCAACCATAATGCCTTGCGCGGCATTTACAATCGCTTGCATACCACTGCCACATAAGCGGTTAACAGCAATACATGAAGTTTCACATGGAATACCTGCTTCAACCTGTGCAACACGTGCTGTGTAGGCATAACGATCTTCTGCTGGAATAACATTGCCCGTCACTACCATGCCAACTTCTGATGGTTCAACACCGGCTCTAGCAACAGCTTCTTTTAACGTAATTGCTGACAATGCGCTCGGCGCAACTGATTTTAAACTTCCGCCAAAATCGCCAATCGCTGTTCTAACAGCACTTAGGGCCACAACTTCTCTTACTTCACTCATGCATATCTCCAAATTTTAGGTTATTCTTAAATACAACTTATCAATTATAGCTGCATTGCAGCAATAAATCATCAAAAACACTTTATGAAGACACAATACGTTACCTCTTATTCAATCGGTGGGCTACACAAGCTTTCCTATATTGAATGGGGTGAAAAAGACAATCCAAAAGTACTGATTTGCGCACACGGGCTCACGCGTAATAAGCACGACTTCGACGTACTGGCAGAACACCTTTCTACTGACTACCGTGTTATCTGCTTTGACCTGCCAGGTCGTGGCGAAAGCGACTGGTTGAGTAATAAGCTGGCCTATGACTACAGCCAATATACCGTCGACGCATTAATGATAATCGCCAGAACAGGCGCTGAAAGTGTCGATTGGATTGGCACATCCATGGGTGGGCTGCTTGGCATGGCACTCGCGTCGATGAAAAACTCTCCGATTAAAAAACTCGTTATCAATGACGTTGGCCCCTTTGTTCCTAAAGAAGCCCTAACGCGTATTGCTGAGTACGTAGGGCAACAACCTGTGTTTGACACGGATGAAGAGCTTGGGCTTTATATGCGTACCGTATACGCTGGGTTTGGAGAGTTGTCTGAACGACAGTGGGATAACATGTTGCACCATGGAAAACGCACGCTAGATAGCGGCCAAGTGACGCTCAATTATGACCCCGATATAGCGCAAGTATTTATGGAAAAACCACTGGAAGACTTAAACCTTTGGCCTGTATGGGAAGCAATAAATCAACCCACCTTAGTGATTAAAGGCGAAAACTCTGATTTATTGCTCGATGAAACGGCTCAGAAAATGACTCAAA
Source organism: Cycloclasticus sp. symbiont of Poecilosclerida sp. M (assembly GCA_002101225.1). Lineage (GTDB taxonomy): Bacteria > Pseudomonadota > Gammaproteobacteria > Methylococcales > Cycloclasticaceae > Cycloclasticus. The sequence continues at coordinate 5,454 of LWTN01000214.1, forward strand.
CCGGCCCTAAAGCAGAATTAATTATCGTTTCAAATACAGCACACGCGCCCGCTTTAATGAACAAGCGCGATATTAAACAAATTGAACGCTGGTTAAAGCAATAAGCATTTTTATTGTTTAAGACCCGGCTCTTTTTGCTCTAACCACCTGAAAAAACTGCCCCGAGCGGGTTCAACACCCGTTAATAGATAGTCGAGTGTATTCTTATTGCTAACATTGGCCTCGAAAAGAACTTTTTGACTAGGCCTCATACAAAACAATAGCTCGTCATTAGGCATTAAAACTAGCTCATCTAATGGCAATACTTTAATCACCTTCCCTCGCTTATGTACTAACGGTACAGCCCTCAAGAAATCTTCTCGATTCGAGGGGTCACGGTAGATATCTCCTAAACTGATTGCCATTTTCCTATCAAGCTTTCTTTGCACAGCCGGCATTTTCTTTTGGCTAATGACATACGTCTTAATCATAGGGGAAGCACCCCCTACTCGCTCCTCTAACCTGTTTGTAATATCGGCTAATTTAACGGGGTCACTCTCGTACACCTGCCGTAAATGATTAAAAAACGCTCTTAACAAAGGCGCCATCAATGAAAACAAAACCATGCGAGCAATCACTAAGCTTGGCTGCATAATAAAGTCTACGTTTGCTTTTTTAAACAACACCTCATTCGTATGTCTGTTCTGCCGAACAATAGAAAACAAAGCCGGGTTCACCTCATTTGCCTGGTGAATCATGCTTAAGTTAAACGTATCGTTATGAGTCCCTGCGATTAAGCCGACACATTCCTCTAAGCCCGCTTTTTTTAGATTTTCTACATTGGCCCGACCTAATACGGCGTGATCCACAATAGCCTCTATATTTTTGGCTTCAGGCTCTACCACAACAATATCGATCCCTTTGGCAGACAGCTTTTGATACACAATGCTCCCCATACGCCCGTGCCCGCATAAAATCCATTTACCTCCTTTTAGTGGGCAAATATTACGGTCAAGTACCGCGCCAGGTGTACCCGACATCCATTCATTTAAAGTTTGGATGGTTGGGTTGTAGATCATCATGCTGAGATAACTTGCAAACACACGAAATGGATCCACTACGTGTGTATCTCCGCCAACCGCTAAGATTTCACCTTCATTTTCTGACGAGCTGGAGCGACAGATAATTTTAATATCCGGCCTCAGTATTCTTGCGGAGACAGCCACCTTAAGGTTCGCTTCCTCATCATTTGATAAAATAAGAACACCTACGCACTTACTACGCTCAATTCCTGCATCAATGAGATAACGCGGCACGGTGGCATCCGCACACAAACCTAATACTTTCGTGGGATAGTCCCGCAGATCTAGCGCTTTTATTCTCTCGTAATCCTCATCTATAACCACTGCGGAAAGCCCTGCATCTGTCATACCCCTAAGTAACAAGCTGCCCGTGTCCCCAAATCCACAAACTAAATAATAGTCGTTGGACTTTTTACTGACTGCGCGAATAAATTTTTCTTCAGCAAAGGCGGATTGCAAATGGGGGTTTCTTAATAAAGAAATGATTTTTCCAACTGCATACAACCACGTAACAACACTGATGTATAAACAGACAATCGCCCAAACACGCTGCGCGTTACTAAAAGGGGTCGGCAGCTCACCAAAACCGGTGGTCGTTGCCGTGTAAGCTAAAAAATAAAAAGCGTGGAAAAACGACATATACGCCGTCTCGCCATTAGCATCTGGCAAACCCGGCACGAGCACCATACCCAACATCGCAACGGCGTAAACGCAGATCAATACAATGATCGGCGTACGCATATGGCGTAAAACGATAAATGGCACCCTGCCCAGTGATGAATCGGACATAATTAAGTTCTAACGGCGAGACATCAATGTCTCAGTAACCAACATGACGACTGAGATAACGTTAGCGATAAGCGCACCACCGGCTAGCGATACGATGACTGAGGTATTATCTGCATCTAGCCCTGTTCCTGATATTTGAGTGACATACCCCCAAACCAACGCTGCTGCAATCAATTGTAGGTTCGCAACCAAGCTGGTCGATAATAAAACGGCGCCCACTTGTGTGCGATCACCGAGTTTAAGCCCCATCGCGATTAGGTTAACCACAATGGTAGCAAATAATTCATAAATATTGTGGTGAGTAAAATCATCTAATTCACCCATAAAAAAACCGAAATTCAAGGTTAACGCTAATACAATAAAAAAACTAAAAACAACCTTTTCTGCATTCATGCTAACTCTCCATTGGTTTTATTTATAGTTAGTTTACCCCTAAGAAAGCTGCAATCAAGAGCATATCAACGATAAATTTATAATTTTTTTATTTGATTCTTTCGTGCCTCTTTTAGCAAAGGAGATTGCACTTCTAGAATTTGCAAACGTTCCTCACATCTTTCTATGATTTCTTCTCGATATTGCTCTGAATACGACGTCCAAGATGTGATTTCATCGAGTAGGCGACCACATCCTAAACAAATATTCTCTGCATTGAGCGTACACATTCTGATACAGGGCGATTTCATATTGTTATTTTATGGTTTATAAAGGGCAAAAAAAAGACCTGCAAAGCAGGCCTTTTTTTATAAAGCGCTCTATTTAGCTCGCTTTAGCCAACACAAAAGATCCCGGTGCAGATTCAATCTCTGGATACTTTTTCGTACCTAAAGCCTTTGGCGCATCAATCGTTTTATCTCCATGGCTTTTTACCCATGCATCCCAATGATTCCACCAGCTACCGGGTACCTCTTCGGCCGTTTCCAACCAACGCTCAGAACCTTTACCTAACTTACCTTCTTTCCAGAAGTGACGTTTGTTTTTATTCGCAGGATTGATAACACCTGCAATGTGTCCGCTTGCGGCAAGCACAAACTCGACGTCACCCTTCACCAACTCAGTACCAATAAATGTAGTCTTCCAAGGGGCGATATGATCTTCAACTGCTGATAAGAAATAGACCGGGCAGTCAATTTTACCTAAATCAATATTGACGCCACAAAGTTTAACCCCGCCTGGCTTCGCTAGATTGTTTTCTAAATACATATTACGTAAGTACCACGTATACATAGCAGACGTCATATTTGTAGAATCACCATTCCAATAGAGAATATCGAATGGAGGGGGCGTTTTACCTTTTAAGTAGTTGTTAACAACATAGCTCCAAATAAGGTCATTCGCTCGTAACATCGCAAAGGTAGACGCTAATTGCTTACCGGGCATTACGCCACCTTCTGCTAACTTATGCTCGTGTTGCTGCACTTGAGATTCATCAATAAATACGCCCAGCTCACCCGGGTCAGAGAAATCTAAAAGTGTTGTGAAGAAGGTTGCTGTAGCGAATGGTTTTTTACGCTTAGATGCAAGCACAGCCATTGTCGTTGCCAGCATGGTTCCACCAATACACCAAGCCACGCCGTTAATTTTCTTGGCATTAGAGATTTCTTTAACCGCTTCAATCGCTGGGATTGTGCCTTCTGAGATATATTCATCCCACGTTACATCACCCAAAGACTCATCTGGGTTTCTCCAAGAAATGATATACACGTCATTACCTTGCTCTAAGCAATACCTAACGTATGAATTATGTTCAGACAAATCCAGCACGTAATACTTATTGATGCATGGAGGAATAATTAAAATAGGACGCTCGTTAACCTTCTTGGTCATCGGTTTAAAGCGAACCAACTGAATTAATTTATTTTCAAAAACAACAGCGCCCGGCGTCGTCGCAAGGTTTTCACCCAATTTAAACTGCGACTCGTCTGTCATGGTGATACGGCCTTTATCCATATCTTGCATCAAGTTCTCTAGCCCAGCCACTAAGTTTTGACCTTTTGTCTCAACTGTTTCTTTTAAAACTTCTGGGTTTGTTAATGCGAAGTTTGAAGGTGACATCGCATCGATAAACTGGCGTGTATAAAAATCACACTTATTCTTTGTTTTATCATCCAAAGTCGAATCGCTGACCATCCCCGTTAACCAACGGCTAGATAGTAAATAAGACTGTTTTAAGTAGTTATGAACGGGGCTTTCTTCCCACTCATCACCTGAAAATCGGCGGTCGCCACGGGCTGGGTGAACGGTGCTTTCAGAACTCGGGTTGAACATATTAACCCACAAGTTGAACTGGTCTTGATAAAAGCCTGACATGGTTTTCATCCACTCCTCGGGGCTTTCCATTGCACGCGTCATAATTGTATTCCAAGAGTTACCAAACTGCATCATCATTTCTTTTGATTCGGACGCTGAAAAGTCTTTAAACATGCCTTGGCCTTTTGCTGCCATTTTCTCAAATAATTCTTGTGGTGTTTTATCAGTCATTATATTTTCTCTATGGAATTAGTTTTTATTGCAATGCAATATTATAAAGTAATTTTGTGATTTTGACCAGTTTAGTCCGCTCGTATTAACTTACTTTATAAGGTTAAGTCTCAGCCATAAAAAGTGGGATATCGAGTTTTCTGGTATATACTACGCTTTTATTCATTTTAATTAGGTGTCAAGTATGGCATGGTCGCCGAAAACAATAATCAAGTTAAACCATCTAGCGCGGGCAGTAAGAAAGGATTTTAATTTGAAAACAAATCTATCACAACCTTCTAGCGTAGCTGTATTGCTTTCACAAGCATCTAGAGAAATTAACAACAACATAATCGACCTTTACAATGATTTCAAGAGCACTATAACTCCTGATGACGAAGCCATGATTGCGGAGCTTAGCCAAACACCAGAGCCAACATCTGCTCCCTCCGTGCAAGGCCAAGTTACAAAAAAAATATACCGAGGTCATGCGCTCCAAACAAAAGAAGCAGCTTCTAATATAGAAGAAAACATGACCCTTAAACAAACTGGCCACTCGCCCAAAAATAAAGAGGCAAAGCGTACACAGAAAAGGATAGGCACATATCGCGGACAACCTATTTATAAAAACGTATAACGTGCGAAGCTAATTCAAAAAAGTTAAAATAGCAAACGACAGGCCTTTTGACGCGGGCAGTCAAGAAGATTTTAGAACATGGCTCTTTTAATAATCTTAAAAACTACATAACTCTTTACTTGTTAACGCTACGCCTTTTAATCATTGTGATTTTTTTCTAATAACAGCTCTCCATCATCTGACCAAGACTTAAACACGCCAACGCGCTCACCTTGTTCCAAATTTCCCTCTTCACGCTTCTCACCATTTGGCCAGTAGGTGGTAAATAAGCCGTGATAGTCGCCTTGCGTGACAGATGCTTGAAGCGCGACTTTGCCCGATAAATACCAAGACGTATGCTGCCCGTACATCACGCCGCGCACAAAATCTGTTTCGGAAATCTTCACGCCAGACGAGTGCCAAATAGTACGCTTACCATGCATTAAATCTCCCAAATACTCGCACTCTTCAATAAGATTTCCTTCCTCATCTTTTTTTGTTTTAAGTGTAATATTGTTCGCCATCTAATTTCCTCGTGGATTCAAATAAAAAACGCGCAGAATATGCGCGTTTCAGTAAAGTCTAATTTAGCAAGACTAACGTTATTTTTTTAGTGTTTTTAATCCTGTTTGGCTTGCGTAGTAAGCCGCTATATCAGCCATATCTTGTTCACTTAGAGCCGACGCCATACCTTGCATAACAGGATTATTACGTTTGCCTGTTTTATAACCTTTTAGGGCGGGAACGGTGCGCATACTTGTTTTTTATAGTCATAACAAAACCTTAGCATGATAATACTCATGCTTAACTTGTCATGACCCAAATATTATTATGAGCTATCGCCAACACATAGGGCTTGCAAGAGTCCACAGTAGCAGAACAACAAGTTTTATTAGCGCTCTTTTCTTTTCAAGAAAACATGACTGTATCCTTGCTGTCAATAATCTTGAATGCTCAATATAACAGGTGTCCACAAACTTACAAACCACACAATAAACCCTTTCTCTGGCTTGTAAATAACCTAACAGGATTTACAGCTTCACCTAGATGATCCATTCTGAATAGCTTTTGACGAGTCGAGTTTTCCACCAGACACCTCTAAGAGAAAGGCTGGAACTTCTCTTGCTAGCGACCGCACATTAACCTCTCGTCTTTAGTCGCTCTTCAACACGTTGGTGAACACCTGAAAAACTGCCATTACTCATAAACACAATATGATCGCCCGCTTCGGCCATGCTGCTTATTTTTTCAACCAATTCATCTATAGATGTGAATAATTTAATCATCGGAAACTCATCAATATCCAACTCAAATTCAGCCTCGCTATTCATATAAACTAAGGACTTATCAGCTTGGTTTAAAGAGGGTAAAAGTGTACTTTTGTGCACGCCCAGCTTCATGGTATTAGAACGTGGCTCGAGTACCACAACAATACGCTGCTTCCCCACCCTTCCGCGCAAGCCCGCTAGTGTGGTAGAAATAGCCGTCGGGTGGTGCGCAAAATCATCGTACAACGTAATACCTTTCACAACTGCACGTACTTCCATGCGGCGCTTAACGTTTTTAAATTTGCACAGTGCCTGTACTGCAACCGACGCATCAACACCCGCGTGATTAGCCGCTGCAATCGCGCATAAGGCATTCGCAATATTATGTAGGCCACTAAGCGGCCAAGTAACTTCGCCCACGCGGTGGCCTGCTTGGAACACCTCAAACACGCCTTCTCCTGCTGCTGCCTGTCCTACAGACCACACGGTTTTATTTTTACCTTTGATGCTGACTTGCTCAATCATGCTCCAGCAGCCTTTCTTCAACACGTCGGTTAAATTCGCATCCCCTTCTTGAGAAATAATTAAGCCGTTCCCTGGCACCGTTCTTACCAAGTGGTGAAATTGTTTTTTTATCGCTTCTAGGTCGTCAAAAATATCTGCATGATCAAATTCAAGATTATTCAACACGCATGTTTTAGGGCGGTAGTGAACAAATTTAGAACGTTTATCGAAAAAAGCGGTGTCGTACTCGTCTGCTTCTATAACAAAAAAATTTGACTCGCCTAAACGCGCTGACACATCAAGATTTAGCGGAACGCCACCAATTAAAAATCCAGGCTTAAGCCCAGCATACTCAAGAATCCAAGTCAGCATTGAGCTCGTTGTTGTTTTGCCGTGCGTACCTGCCACGGCCAACACCCATCGGTTATGTAACACATGTTCCGCTAACCACTGCGCACCCGATGTATAAGGAAGCCCTAGATTAAGCACCTCTTCCACTTCCTCGTTTCCGCGAGATAAAGCATTGCCGATGATAACCACATCTGGTTTAACTTGAAGGTTCTCAGCCCGATACCTACTCATCAGCTCTATACCTTCTGCTTCTAATTGAGTGCTCATAGGCGGGTAAACATTCGCGTCTGACCCTGTCACTGTGTGCCCTAGTCGTTTAGCCATCACCGCGAGCCCACCCATAAAAGTGCCACAAATTCCTAAAATATGTACTCTCAAAACACCTTTTCCTTGATAATAGTCTCCATGCCATCTTACTTCAGATGTCATTTGCGTTTAAGTATTCTTTAAGGTGAAATAACCCCATGAGCGAAAAGAAAATACAAGATATTAGTGTCGACGTTGAAACGACGTACATTCCATCATCATCAGACCCGGATGCCGCTAGGTACGTTTTTGCCTACTCCATTACGATTAAGAACAGGGGAACTAAAAGCGCGCAATTACTTAGTCGACATTGGGTCATCACTGACTCAAATGGAAAAGTGCAAGAGGTGCATGGCGAAGGTGTAGTTGGAGAGCAGCCGAGCTTAAAGCCCGGCGAGTCATACCAATACACCAGCGGCGCTGTGATTGAGACCTCCATCGGTGCGATGCAGGGTAGTTACGAAATGATTGACGAGAGCGGTAAAAAGTTTGACGCCGTGATAAACCCTTTTTCTTTATCTCCACCACGGACGCTGCACTAAAAAATTACCCATATGGCAACGTACGCAATCGGAGATATTCAAGGTTGTTATAAGCCGTTTAGAAAACTTCTTGATACGCTTAAATTTGACCCAACAAAAGATACTCTCTGGTTAGTTGGCGACTTAATCAACCGCGGCCCAGATTCGCTTAAAACACTCCGATATATTATTTCCCTCGGCGATTCGGTTCGGACCATACTTGGAAACCATGAGTGCCATATGTTGGCGGTATATTTTGGCCATAAAAAGGCCCATAAGTCCGACACTTTCTCAGATATTTTAGAAGCCGACAGTGCCGACCAGCTCATCAACTGGGTGCGTTCCCAACCTGTATTCTATGAAGATCTAAAACTGGGTTACAGCATGTTACACGCAGGGCTTCCCCCGCAATGGACACTTGAACAAACACGCGCTTGCGCTAGAGAACTGGAAGCAACACTGCGTGGAGACAATATAGATGCCTTCTTATCTGCGATGTATGGGAACACGCCTAATATTTGGAGTGAAAATTTAACGGGTTTTGATCGCTTACGTTTTATTATTAATTGCTTTACCCGCATGCGCTACTGCAATCAAAATGGAAAACTAAATCTAAAAGAGAAAGGCCCTATTGGTTCACAAGCCAAGTATTTAATGCCGTGGTTTATGGTCCCCAACCGTAAAACTCAAGACTGCAAACTATTATTTGGCCATTGGTCTACACTCGGCTTAGCACAAGCAAACAACTCGTGGTGTTTAGATAGCGGGTGTTTATGGGGCGGGGAACTCAGTGCTATGCGCCTCGATGGCTCGGAGCAAATTATCTCTCAAGCATGTGAGTCCTCGCTAGAGCCTAAATAAAAACGCTCAGATTTTTTGGTAGATAATAAATGAAAACGAAAACGCGTGTTTATCGTCAACGCCATGTTCCACTTGCGCGACGACCTGCCAACTTTCTATATCTATTTCAGGGAAAAATGCATCGGCATCAAATTGATGGTGAACCTTCGTGATATATAGCCGGTCAGCCATAGGTAGCATCTGCTCGTAAAAGCTAGCGCCACCAATCACCATAACTTCATCGTATTTCTCAGCAGCCAACAACGCAGCGTCTATTGAATTAACAATGGTTAGCCCTTTGGCAAAAAATGCTTTATCACGCGTCACAACAATATTTTCTCTGCCCGGTAGCGGTTTACCAATCGACTCATAAGTTTTTCGCCCCATGAGAATCGGCTTGCCCATGGTGATTGACTTAAAGCGTTTAAAGTCATCTGGCAAGTGCCAAAGCAACGCGTTGTCTTTCCCAATCGCCCCGTTGTCACCCATCGCGACAATCATAGAAATCGTCATTCCTATGCCTTGCTCTGATTAAATGGCAACGGGTGCTTTAATACCTGCGTGTGACTGGTAATCAACAATTTCGAAATCATCAAACACATAATCAAACAACGAGCCAGGATTACGTTTTATGTTAAGCGTTGGAAGCGCCATTGGTTCACGGCTCAACTGTAATTGAGTTTGCTCAACGTGGTTACTATACAAATGTACATCGCCACCGGTCCAAACAAAATCACCCACCTCTAGTCCTGCTTGCTGCGCGACCATATGCGTCAACAAGGCATAACTGGCAATATTAAAAGGCACACCAAGAAAAAAGTCTGCTGAGCGCTGATATAACTGACACGACAAACGGCCATCTGCGACATAAAATTGAAACAATAAGTGGCATGGCGGCAATGCCATTTCAGGTATTTGATCAACATTCCACGCACTAACAATCAAACGTCTAGAGTTTGGCGTTTGTTTTATTTGCTCTAACACATCACTCATTTGGTCAATACTATCGCCAGAAGCCGTGGGCCAAGAACGCCATTGGTTTCCATAAACTGGGCCTAGATCACCGTTTTCATCTGCCCATTCGTCCCAAATACTCACACCGTTATCTTTCAAATAAGCGGTATTTGTATCGCCTTTAAAAAACCATAAAAGCTCGTGAATAATCGAGCGAAGGTGCAACTTTTTTGTCGTTACAAGCGGGAAACCTTTGGATAAATCAAAACGCATTTGTCGCCCGAAAACTGAGCGTGTGCCGGTACCAGTTCTATCTTCTTTAACCGTCCCGTTATCTAAGATATCCTGCATCAACTCTAGGTATTGTTTCATCAGTTTTGACCTTTTTGATAAGCTCTAATAATAAAGAATGTACCCAGTACGACCATCGGCACGGTGAGAATTTGCCCCATCGTTAACCAGCCAAAAGCTAAATACCCTAGGTGCGCATCCGGTAACCTCAAAAACTCAACTATAAATCTAAATGCACCATAGCCCAATAAGAACAGGCCTGAAACCGCCATCATCGGTTTGGGTTTACTCGAATAAAACCAAAGCATAATAAATAAAGCGACGCCTTCTAACGCGGCTTCATACAATTGCGAGGGATGTCGTGGTATATCTCCCAAGCTCGGCACCAACATACCTAAATAAAAATCGGTTGGTTTACCCCACAATTCGCCGTTAATGAAATTTCCAATCCTTCCGCTGCACAACCCAATTGGAACAAGAGGCGCGATAAAATCGGTGACTGCAAAAAAAGGTTGTTTGATTTTTTTACCAAACAAATACATCGCCACTAACACGCCAATTAAGCCCCCGTGGAACGACATGCCGCCCTGCCAAACTTTAAAGATTACAATTGGATCAGATAAAAAACTAGCGAAGTTATAGAACAACACGTAGCCAATTCTCCCACCTAGCACAGCACCCAATGCCGCATAAAAGATAAGGTCATCTATATCTTCCTCTGACCAACCAATCGCCTTTGCTCTATACCGGCCAAGCACCCACGCGCCGACAAAACCAACCACGTACATCAGACCATACCAATGGATTGGCAGTGGACCAAAAGTAATCGCAACAGGGTCTATTTCTGGATAATTAAGCATTAAGTAAATTAGATGTTTTTATAACTCGTTCATTCTAATGGAACACCGCACTTAGTCCAATTTATTCCGCTCGATCCAGTTCATGCAGTTTAATTTAAGGTTATACTTTTAGTAAATCCAACTACAGAACAAGCAAACAACAATGTCAAACGGTTCAAACAAGGACGCTCTAGAAAAGGAACACGTCAATTTTGATATGAATGATATCAACGCCCAAGTTTTGCCCGAGGAAGACTCGCCTAGCCTCAAGGACAGCAATGAATTTAGAAGCGCTGGGGTTTTCATGAAGAGTATTGCCGACGAAGCTTGGTCATGGCGCAAGTCTTTACCCGACGGTTTTCAGCCATCCATCCTTGCAATACTAGAGAGTGGCTTTCAAATTGATGTGCTTAAACTCTCACAAGTTTGCTTTCATGGCATTCGTGTCAAAGGCACAATGAATGGAAGCGCTTGTGTCATGTTTGCCCATCAAGCCAATATTCAAATATTGTGCCGCGCCACTAAAATAGAAAAAGATACGTCCGCTCGACCGATTGGATCTATTTGGCCTGATAAAGAAATTCAAATATAAAAAAGGCGGCTTAATAGCCGCCTTTTTTAATACTACAATGCGTGAATCACCCCAATAATGGCGCGATGACCAAACTTACAATCGCCATCACGTTAATCAGAATATTCATCGAAGGGCCTGAGGTGTCTTTGAACGGATCACCTACGGTATCACCTACGACAACAGCCGTGTGTGTATCCGAGCCTTTACCACCTAGATTGCCTTTCTCAACGAACTTCTTCGCGTTGTCCCAGGCACCACCGGCATTCGCCATCATCAGTGCCATCAACACACAACATAATAGTGCACCCGACAACATACCACCCAAAGCTTCTGCGCTAATCAAAAAACCCACCAGCGGAGGTGCGCTAACGGCAATAACACCCGGCACGATCATTTTCTTAAGCGCGGCGGTCGTCGCAATATCAATACAACGCGCCGTATCTGGTTCTGCTTTACCTTCAAGCAGCCCATCAATTTCCTTAAATTGACGGCGAATCTCAACAATCATTTCGAAAGCTGCATCGCCTACCGCCGTCATAGTTAGCGCCGCGATTACAAACGGAATAACGCCACCGATAAACAAACCAATAAGGACTTGAGGATCATTGAGCTCCAAAGAAAAATTAGGTATTTGTGCAGATACCGTTTCAATAAACGCCGTGATAATAGCTAACGCGGCGAGTGCAGCTGCACCAATCGCAAAGCCTTTACCAATCGCCGCCGTAGTATTACCTAGTTCATCTAATGAATCGGTGATTTTCCGCGTTTCTTCACCTAGACCACCCATCTCTGCAATGCCGCCTGCGTTATCTGCAACGGGCCCATAAGCATCAATCGCCATCGTAATACCGACCGTAGCCAGCATACCTACTGCCGCAATTCCGACGCCGTACAAATCAGCAAAATGGCTTGCAACGGCAATCACACCACAAATAGTGAACACGGGAATTGCGACCGATTGCATGCCCACTGAAAGCCCAGTAATCATCACGGTTGCAGGGCCTGTTTCACCCGATTTGGCGATATGCTGAACCGGTGCACCGGCTGTGTAATATTCCGTAACAAGGCCAATGATGATGCCGCCGACAGCCCCAGCTAATACCGCCATCCAAACATAGGTATTAACATCCATGACGCTTATCAACAAAAGCGCCGCAATGATAAATAAGACAGATGCGCCCATAGTCCCCATACGTAAGGCTTTTTCAGGCGATTGCGATGCGTTTTTCTTAACAATAACGATGCCCGCTATTGAACAAAGCAAGCCAATCGACGCCAAAGCTAGTGGCAAAAACATTAAGCTCGATTGTGCGCCTAACTCGGCCAACACGACCGTTGACATTGTGGATGCAATCGCTATTGTCGCAATCATTGAGCCACAATAAGATTCAAAAATATCCGAACCCATACCCGCAACGTCGCCTACGTTATCACCTACGTTATCGGCAATAACACCTGGATTACGCGGGTCATCTTCTGGAATACCGGCTTCAAGCTTACCCACTAAGTCAGCACCGACGTCGGCACTTTTTGTGAAGATACCGCCGCCAACACGTGAGAATAGGGCAACTACCGAAGCACCCATCGCGAAACCATGTATGGCGTGTGAGGTTTCAGGATCGCTACCAAAGAATAAATACATCAAACCTAAGCCCAACAAGCCTAATGAGGCGACAGCAAGACCCATAATAGAGCCGCCGAAAAAGGCGACTGAAAGCGCCGCTTCTGCACCATCGGTATGTGCGGCCGTGGTCGTACGAACATTCGCCTTGGTGGCCGTGTTCATACCAATATACCCCGCACCACCCGATGCGAGCGCCCCCACTAAGAAACAGAGTGCTGTTTTCCAACCGAGGAAAATGAATGTTAGAACGAATAAGCCAGCGCCAAACATGGATAGCATCTTATATTCGCGTTTCATAAAGACCATCGCGCCTAAATGAATTTGTTCGGCAATTTGAGCAACTTTGCCCTCACCTTCTTCATACTGCATAACCAAGCCATAAACATACTTGGCGGCGTATAAACCAAAACAACCTATGATTGGTGGTATTAGATAATATATATACTCCATGCTTTTCTCCTCGAAAATTTTTCTTTTTTTAGGTTTTTTTAACTATATAAATAAAACAACCCGTCTTTTTTACTCTCCCTGTCCCATGGGTGCAAGCATAAAATTTAATTAATTCGCATGTAGACTGTATAATGCACCACAACAATTAATTGAAATAATAAAAGGAAAAAAGATGAGCCTTAATTTAGTTCCCTCTGGAAAAGACCTACCCCATGACATTAACGTCATTATCGAAATCCCTTCGCACTCAGACCCAATTAAATATGAAGTGGACAAAGACTCAGGCTCATTATTCGTAGACCGTTTTATGGGAACCGCCATGCACTACCCATGTAACTACGGTTACATCCCCCATACTTTATCTGATGACGGCGACCCAGTTGACGTGTTGGTTAAAACACCTGTGCCTCTGATGAATGGATCTGTTATCCGTTGTCGCCCCATTGGCGTGTTGAAAATGACCGATGAAGCTGGTGAAGATGCAAAGGTTTTAGCTGTACCCGTCTCTAAACTAACTCCTTTGTATGACAACGTTAAATCACACGAAGATATTTCGCCCATCATGCTAGATAGAATTTCTCACTTTTTCGAACACTACAAAGACCTTGAGCCTAACAAATGGGTCAAAATTAATGGCTGGGGTGGCGTTGACGAAGCTGCAAAAGAAATTATGGAAAGCGTAGCCCGCTACGAAGCGACGAGCGATAAGCCAAGATTCTAAGCAACAAACTCTCTTTAATAACCGCTGGTGTTGTTTTCGACCCAGCGGTTTTTTCCTGCCTGCTGTTCTGCCTCGCTTAGACTTTCTTTCTTCCAAAAAGGCGCTTTACTCTTAAGGTCTTCCATAATAAAACGGCACGCTTCAAAAGAATCTTTTCGGTGTGCTGACCAAACAGCCACTAACACAATCGGGTCGTTAGGAAACAACTCACCCACCCGGTGAACCACTAACGTATCCAATAAACCCCATTTTTCCTCGGCATTAGCAACGATGCTTTCTAGGTGCTTTTCGGTCATGCCGGGGTAGTGCTCTAGCAGCATACCATTGACTTCATCGCCTTCGTTCATATCACGCATCGTGCCAACAAACGTAGCGCAGGCACCAAATTCACCGTCACATTGCATCTGCTCTTGGTATTGACTAATCGTCTGCCAAGGGTCAAAAGGTGTTTCGGTAATTGTAACCACTTAGCCGCCCGTCACTGGAGGGAAAAACGCCACTTCATCGCCCGCTTTAACTGGCGTATCCAACTCAGCGTATTCTTGGTTTACTGAATTTAAAACGGACTGACTCACCTCATAGCCCGCGCTGACTTCTTTCCACACATCCGCGACCGTTTCTATATCTGCGCAATCAAGCGCCTGCTCTTCTCGACCGAAAAGCTCTCTTAAACTCGCAAAATAAAGCACTTTAATCGTCATCACCGTTTCAACTTTAGATTGTGTCATAATTGTTTGCATTATAACGCAAGCTATCACACAACTAGGTCACACACACCACAAGATTATGTCTGAACTTACACACTTCAACTCAGCGGGCGAAGCCCATATGGTCGATATTAGCGAAAAAACCGTCACCGAACGTGCGGCCGTTACCGAAGGCTATATAGAGATGCAAAGCGATACCTTGAAGCGCGTGCTCGATGGCAACAATAAAAAAGGAGATGTATTGGGTATCGCACGCATCGCAGGCATTATGGCGAGTAAAAAGACGGCTGAATTAATCCCTTTATGCCACCCACTTCCTATCACCCATGTGGACCTTAAGCTCGAAACTAATACTGAAAAAAATCATATTCGATGCCAAACAACGGTCACCACATCTGGAAAAACAGGTGTGGAGATGGAGGCTCTGAACGCAACACAAGTCGCCTTACTAACCATATACGATATGTGCAAAGCCGTTGACCGTGGGATGACGATACAAGGCGTCTGTTTATTAGAAAAGACGGGCGGTAAATCTGGGCATTGGACCAAAGGCAGCTAATTCGCTGTGGACTTCACATTACACCCGCAATTAGTAGACGACACCTACACACTAGGTGACTTTCCTTTATCAGTTTTACTACTGAGCCGAGACGCAAATTATCCTTGGTTTATTTTAGTGCCCAAACGCGCTGAAATCAGTGAAGTATTTCAGCTTTCTCAAAGTGATCAAAACCAATTACAGCAAGAATCAATAGCGCTTAGTCAGGCCTTATACGGCGCTTTTTCTGCCGATAAATTAAACGTCGCCGCACTCGGCAACGTCGTACCTCAATTACACGTTCACCATATTATTCGCTATACAACTGATATCGCATGGCCGAGCCCTGTATGGGGGTTCACCCAAGCAAATGCTTACTCAGACGAACACCTTAAAGAGTGTAAATCAACCGCAATAGACGCGCTCGCTAAATCTGACTTCATACCTCTGATCGACACACAAAAATAATAACTATGAACAAAACCTCGACCGCCACCTTATTAGCAGAGTGCCCAGACCAAGCAGGGATTATTGCGAAAGTAACCGACTTTCTGGCGGCTAACAACGGCAACATTATTGACCTTGAACAACACGTGGATACCAGCGACAAACGCTTTTTTATGCGCGTTAAATGGCAGCTAGATGGGTTCAATATTAAACAAAGCGAACTGAGCGAAGCGTTTGAGCAACACGCAGCTAACGCCTTAAATATGAATTGGAGCCTTGCATATTCAGATACCAAACCCCGCATGGCTATCTTTGTCTCTCAACACGGGCATTGTCTATTTGATATTCTCTCGCGCTATCAATCGGGTGAGTGGGAGGCAGAAATCCCGCTCATTATTAGCAACCATACTAATTTTAAAGTCGCTGCGAAAAATGCCGACATTCCTTTTTATCATTTACCTATAACAACCGCAAACAAACAGCAGCAAGAACAAGCCCAACTAAAATTGCTCGCTGATAACAATATCGACACCATCGTATTAGCGCGTTATATGCAAATCTTGAGTAAGGACTTTATTCAGCATTACCCACACCGCATCATCAATATTCACCACTCTTTTCTACCTGCCTTTCCAGGTGCCAAGCCGTACCATTCTGCGCACAAGCGCGGTGTAAAAATTATTGGCGCGACCAGCCACTACGTAACAACAGAATTAGATGCAGGTCCCATTATCGAACAAGACGTGGTGCATATTCGACATAATGACAGCGTTGAGGATTTAAAACGCAAAGGTCAAGATAATGAGAAGATTGTGTTGGCCCGCGCCATTCGTTACCACCTACAACAACAAATTTTGGTGTACAAAAATCGTTGTATCGTTTTTGATTAATGGTGGATTCGACTCATAAGTGCACCACATCTAATTTACTGGCATTAACGCCCGTGTTTTCATAAAATACCTCGTAAGGAGTTTTAAATCCCAAGCACTTTCTAGGTCTAGAATTTAACTTATGAACG
>LWTN01000215.1 GCA_002101225.1 Cycloclasticus sp. symbiont of Poecilosclerida sp. M
AAGATCATTTTCATCGCTTTTTAAAAGAATGTGAATGGCGATTTAACAACAGTGATCCAAAGAGTCAGTTAAAGCAACTGAATCAATGGGTTAAAGAGAAACTGGGCTAGTTATCTAGGACAGCCCCTATTTCTAATATACGTTGATAGCTTGTTCTAAAGTATATAGGGCTAAAAGTTCCTATAAATCACGCTAGTTATCTATAAATCAATATAGAATATGTACAGAATAAAAAACCATATGAGAACGGTAAATGTTTTTTAAAGAATTGAACTTTGGGCAATGTAAGTCGTATTTAATCGCCGATTTAGATGCTGGTAAGGCAGCCTTAATTGATCCTTTAGCAGGAAATGCGGAGCGCTATCTTTCTGTGCTAGCGTACCATCAGTTAAAGCTAGAATTTGTGGTTGATACGCATACGCATGCCGACCATCGCTCTGGTTGTGTATTGCTCAAGAATTTAACCGGTGCAAAGCATTCAATGCACCACATTTCACCGCAACCACACGTTGATGTGCGGTTTAAAGATGGCGATGAACTTATGCTTGGGAATATTCCCATAAAGATTTTACACACACCAGGGCACACGCCCGATAGTATTAGCTTGTATGTAAATAAAGACCGCGTTTTTACAGGTGATGTTATTTTGATTAGAGGCACTGGGCGAGCCGATTTTGCAGGCGGTGACGCAGGTGAACAATACGATTCAATCACGCAAAAACTATTTACATTACCTGATGAAACTTTGATGTTTCCTGGGCATGACTACCGAGGTAACACCCAATCTACTGTTGCTGAGGAAAAGAGTTCCAACCCTCGTATTACGGGTAAAACACGTGATGAATATATTGAGGTAATGGATACTTTAAACTTACCTTTGCCGGAAAGAATACAAGAGGTTCTTCAAATAAATCAAAGTGAAGTGGATGACGATAAACTCAAGTTTCCTTTATTGGCTGAGTTGAGTGAAGTGATGCAGTTAGATGCTCAACAAATAAAAGACAAAATTGAGTCTGATAAAACGCCCTTGATAATTGATGTTCGAGAAGGCGCAGAATTTCATGGGGAGTTGGGTCACATTAAGGGCAGCAGGCTAATTCCTATGGGAAAATTGCCAGCTGCAGCCGACTCACTTGATGCTGAAAGAGACAATGAAATAATTTTAGTTTGTCGTTCGGGTGCTCGTAGTACAACAGCTGCAGCAATTCTAACGGGTTTGGGTTTTTCACAAGTTAAGAACTTAAGCGGTGGTATGTTGGCCTGGAATGAAAAAGGCTATGCGATAGAAAGGTAATGTTACGTGGCGGTGGGAGTTAAAAGAAAAAAGAAGCAATGCTTAATAGTTATTTTTACAACGTGAGAGCAACCCATTGGTAGAGCTATCAAATTGAGTGGGTTGATTTTGAAACGAAATAGATAATTGGGAAGCAAGTTTTTTCCCAAATTCAACACCGAATTGATCAAAAGAATTAATTTGCCAAATGACACCTTGAACAAAAACCTTGTGTTCGTACAGAGCAATTAACGAACCAAGTGAAGAGGGCGTGAGCGCGCCAAGCAAAATAGTGTTTGAAGGTGTGTTTCCTTGCAAGATTTTATGGTTTTCTTCACTTCGCTTGGCACTAGATTTGTTTCCTTCCATAAGCGCCTTAGATTGAGCAAAGCAATTTGATAACAATAATTCCTGTTGCTTACCCGTTGTTTTTGGCGCGTGTAAACAAGCGATAAAGTCTGTGGGCACACAGTGTCTCCCTTGGTGCATGAGCTGCATAAATGCGTGTTGGCAATTAGTGCCAACTCCGCCCCAAACAATAGGCCCAGTGCTGTAAGTAACACGCTTATTATCTTGAGTGACTGATTTTCCGTTGCTTTCCATGTCCAATTGCTGCAAAAAAGTGGGGAAAAGTTCAAGCCTCTCGTCATACGGCAATACTGCGAGTTGGTTCAGTCCTTTAAAGTTGATGTTTAGAATACCGGTTAGAGCCAAGAGAACAGGCATGTTTTGTTCCAAACTTGCATCGTAAAAATGTTGATCCATGCTGTGAGCACCCGCTAGCAAAGCCTTAAAGTTATCCATTCCTACTTTAAGTGCAATGGATAAACCGATGCCAGACCATAAAGAATAGCGGCCACCAACCCAATCCCAGATTTCAAATTGTCGTGCTAACGGAATGCCAAATTTAATCGCTTCGTCAGAGTTGGCTGTTACAGCAACGAAGTGTTTTTTGACTGCACTATTCGTTAAGCTCCTAATAAGCCAATCTCTTGCAATCGCGGCGTTTTCAATTGTCTCTCTTGTCGTAAATGTTTTTGATGAAACGATAAATAAGGTGGTTTCAGGACGACATTTAGAGAGTACTGATAGGAGCTTGTGTTCGCCGATGTTGGAAATAAAATGTACAGATTTATTAGAACAGGCGAATTCTTCCAGCGCCTCTGACACCATGTGCGGGCCGAGGTCAGATCCACCAACACCGAAGTTAATGATGTTTTCAAAAGGCTTGCCATCGTAACCTGTAATACGATGGTTGTTAATGTTTGATACGAAGCTTGAAATTTTTTCTAATTGTTGATGAATGACAGCTGAGACATCAGTCTTGCCTGTCAAAGATGACGTTTGATTTGGCTCACGAAGCGCCGTGTGTAGAGCGGCCCTTTTTTCCGATTGATTGATGATTTTGCCGCTGAACAAGGCTGTAATTTTTTCATTTAAATTGGATTGTTCAGCGAGATCAACGAGTAAAGCTAAAGTGTCCTCTTGTATGTAGTTTTTCGAATAATCTAAAAAAATCTCGCCTACTTCAATAGAGTATTTATCAAAGCGTGATGCGTCGGCATCGAATAACTTTTTTATGTGAGGAGTGGTGGAGGTTGCAAAGTGTTGTTGTAACGCTTTCCAGGCGGGTAGGTTAGTTAATTGTGACGCTTCCGTAGACATTTGTGAACGTATGTTATCCGAGTAGCTGAAAGTATAGAGGACAACTCAATAAAGGTCTAAGACGATTGGTGTGTAAAGGGTATTCGCATAGCCTGTGCTACGCAGTATATAAGAGAGGGTTATGCGGCTTGAATAGGGATAGCGTTACGTGTGTCTCTAACGTGGTTGTTGTCGTCCAAATAGATAAGGCGAGGTTCAAAGCTAGCTAATTCAGATTCATTGTATTCGGAGTATGCGCAGATAATTAGAATATCGCCTTCTGCTGCACGGCGTGCTGCAGCACCGTTCACTGAAATAATACCACTGTCATTTTCAGCACGAATTGCATAAGTCGTGAAGCGTTCGCCGTTGTTTACATTGTAAATTTCAATCTGTTGATATTCACGAATACCTGATAAATCTAAAAGGCTACCATCAATCGCACAAGAACCTTCGTAGTGAAGTTCGCTGTGGGTAACGGTTGCTCTGTGTAGCTTAGTTTGTAACATTATAGAACGCATATTTTTCTATTTCGTTTAACGCAAGAATGGCAGATTATGCCTTATCTAAGCGCTTGCAGCAAGGCTTATGCGCGCTTGCAATATTCCTTTTTAAATCAATATGATAGAGTTTATTATGCGCCGTTTAAGGAGAAATTATTAAATAATTAAGCTAGCCTTGTTGCTCATTAGATACAAAAAACAGAAGCTGTTATATGTTATTTGACGATAAACATTAGATTGTCTATTAAACGTACGTCACCTAAAAAGGCGGCAGCTAAAATAATAAGGCTTGTGTCGCCCGCTTGTGCGCTTTGTAGGTCATTGCTATTTATAATGGAAATATAGTCGGTCTTAAAACCATGAGCATTTAATTGCTCTCTAGTTCGCTGTTCTAGATTTTCAAAGTTAGTTGCACCTTGTTGGATGGCTTGTTTGGTTTCAAGAAGTGATTGCTGAAGTAGCGGCGCGAGTTTTCTTTGTTCAATAGTCAAGTTACCATTGCGTGAACTCATCGCAAGACCATTAGTTTCTCTGACAATGGACTCACCAATAATTTCAATGGGTATATTTAAATCGTCGACCATCTGACGTATGACGGTGAGCTGCTGGAAATCTTTTTCACCAAACACGGCGACGTTGGCTTGAACTATATTAAATAACTTAGCGACGATGGTGGTGACGCCGTCAAAGTGGTTGGATCGAGAAGCGCCACACAATATATTAGTGAGGTGTGGAGGAACGTGTACATGAGTCGCATTTGAGCCACCCAGCGGGTACATGTCCTCTTCTGTTGGTGTAAACAAGATATCAGCGTCGAGTGCTTGCAGTTTGTCGATATCATTTTGCAAGGTGCGGGGGTAGTTATCTAGATCTTCATTCGCGCCAAATTGGGTTGGGTTAACAAAAAGGCTAACAACTACGCAATCAGCGTGTTTTTTTGCCGTATCGACAAGTTTTAAATGTCCTACGTGAAGGTTGCCCATCGTCGGTACTAGGGCAATAGTCTTTTGCTGTTTTCGTAGCTCGTTAAGCGCCTGTTTCAGGTCTTCAATTGAGCTGGCGATAATCATAATAGAAAAACCTCATTACTAAAAAGTATGCTCATCCGAGGGGAAGGTTTTGTCTTTAACGGCCTTAACGTAGGCGCTGATAGCTTGCGAAATACTCTTGGTTTCAGTCATAAAGTTCTTGCTGAATTTAGGCCGTTTACCAACGGTAATATCGAGCATGTCATAACTAACTAATACTTGCCCATCGCAGTCAACTCCAGCACCAATACCAATGATTGGGATATTAACGGAGCCTGATATGTTTTTAGCCAGTGATGCGGGTATACACTCGACAACAATTGCGCTCGCGCCTGCTTTTTCTAGGCACTTTGCATCATTTAAAATGCGTTTTGCTTCTTTCTGCTCCCTTCCCTGTACGCGATAGCCGCCTAATTGGTTGACAGATTGGGGCAGCAAGCCAAGGTGACCACAAACGGGAATTCCAAGCTCAACTAAACGTTCAACACTGCTTAAAACCTCTTTTCCGCCTTCTAGTTTGACCATTTCGGCGTTACCTTTTTGCATTAATATAGCCGCATTTTTGGCAGTTAATTGAGGGTCGCTGTAAGACATAAACGGCATGTCCACAATCAATAAAGCGCGCTTTAAGCCACGAGACACAATTTTTGCGTGGTAAGCCATTTCGTCCACGGTAACAGGGATGGTGCTATTTTTTCCTTGTACGACCATACCGAGTGAATCACCTACAAGCACAGCATCAACTCCAGCTTCATCTTGTATATGCGCAAAACTCGCGTCATAGGCCGTTAGGCTAACGATTTTCTCGCCACGCGCTTTCATGGCTAATAGCTCTACATTGGTAACTTTTTTTGTGGGGGCTTGCCGGCTCATGGTTATTTAATAGGCTGATACTGCAATTGGTAAAGGGTTTATGAAGTGGCGACCATATCGAACAGAACAAATATGCTGTAAAAGTTGTTCGTAATCAGCATCGTTGTCTATAGGGTTTATATCGGCAGCGTTTACGATGAGTAATGGACTATCGTCGTATTGATGAAAAAACCGAGTATAGGCATCTGATAATTTTTGTAAGTATGACTCGTCGATGCTTTTCTCATAGGCAACGCCGCGCTTCTTAACTCGGGATTGCAAGGTTTCTACAGGGGCTTGTAGGTAAATAACCAAATCGGGTTTCACTTGTTGGATGGAGAGAATTTCATACATTTTCTCATAAAGCTTCAGCTCTTCATCACTAAGGTTTAGCCGGGCAAATAAAGGGTCTTTCTCAAGCATGAAGTCGCAAACAATACCTTGTGAGAATAAATCGTTTTGACACAGTTCATCCCACTGTTTAGCACGCTCAGTCAAAAAGTGGAGCTGTACGGGTAAGGCGGATTGATTGGGGTGTTGATAGAAATGCTCTAAAAATGGATTATGTTCTGCCTTTTCACGCACCATATCACAGCCGAAACTTTCAGCAAGACGACGTGCCAAGCTACTTTTGCCGACGCCAATCGGGCCCTCAATCACAATAAATTTGGGTGGTTCGCTTGTTTTAAGATTGGTATTTTCCAAAATAATAATTTGAGTGACTTTGTTTCTTAATAGATATTAATTTTGTATAACAGCTTAAGGCAATTTGAGCGCCGCATCAATAACGACCTTGGGCGGCAAGTCTGAGAGATTTTTAATTAAACTTTTAACTGAGCCGAGCTGGGGCACGTTTAAATCGGGTGTTATGTCTAACAGTGGATATAAAACGAAACTGCGGTGTTGAATGGCAGGGTGGGGCACAACCAAATCATGTGTATCAATGATCTCGTCGCCATAAAGCAATAGGTCTAGGTCGAGTGTTCTTGCGCTCCACCGGTCAGCTGTTCTGATTCTTCCTTGCGCATTTTCTATATCGTGCAAGCAATCTAATAGTTCATGTGCAGACAAGTGAGTGCTTAATTTCACAGTTGCGTTTAGATAATCGGGCTGTACGGGTGATGTATCTAACGCCGAGCCCAAAGGCGCTGTTCTATACAGTCTAGAAACGCATTTTAAGTGTGTTTTAGGTATGCCAGCTAATCGCGTGATGGCGGACTTAATTTGTTGCAAAGGCTGATTTAGGTTACTGCCTAAGCCAATGTATGCAACGGTCATTGTTAGTTACTAACAATCTTATTGTCCGATTTATTGGCTTGATGCCTGCCCTTTTTTTGCTCTTTCTTTGGCTGTGTCATGGCCTTTTGTTCGGCGGGCGTTAGGGTTTGAATCTTTGTCCACCAGTCGGCAATATTAGGTGATATCTCGCCGTGTTTGCTACGCAGAAGCATAAAGTCATACGCGGCGCGAAAGCGGGGGTGATCCATAAAACGTATACAGCGAACGCCTATTCTTTTATGAAAGCGGGGTTGTAATGCCCAGACTTCGCGCATGGGCGCAGTGAGTCGTTTAGGAAGTGCAATACGGTTAATTTGTTGAGCTATCACTTCATTTGCTGCGGCGTGGATGGCTTGTGTGTCGCTATTAAAACTGGGCCTGAGTTTTTTTGTAAGTTGGCGCACGGGCTCCCATAACAACGTAGAGACAAGAAAATAGGGCGCGATATGCTGATTGCTTGCAAGCCGTTTTTCCGTGTTCAACATGGCGTGTTCAATAAGTTCGACCGCTATGTTATCACTTGAGTT
This sequence comes from Cycloclasticus sp. symbiont of Poecilosclerida sp. M, assembly GCA_002101225.1. Classification (GTDB taxonomy): domain Bacteria; phylum Pseudomonadota; class Gammaproteobacteria; order Methylococcales; family Cycloclasticaceae; genus Cycloclasticus. Next base: position 7,106 of record LWTN01000215.1, read on the forward strand.
ATCGATGCAATGCTGAGTTTGTGGGAATAGTGCTGCAAATAAATCGTATTCACGCAAAGCCGAAAAAACAGATGACGCTTTTTTATTTAAAAATAACTTCAGTACTTCATCATATAGACGTGCAGCTGGAATATCGTTGAGCAGGGGTGCAAGCTCGCGAATGGGTGCAGATGTTTCGGGTGATAGTTTGAAGTCTAGTTTCACTAAAAATCGAACGGCGCGCAATAAACGTACAGGGTCTTCCTTATATCGAGTGACTGGGTCGCCCATTAAATGAATTGTTCTGTTTTGGTGGTCTTTAATGCCGTCGACATAATCGATAACCGTATGTTTTATCGTATCAAGATACAGAGCGTTAACGGTAAAGTCGCGGCGCCAAGCGTCTTCTTCTAAGGTGCCATAAACATTATCACGCAGTAGTCGGCCGTCTTTAATAACGCGGTACTTTCCTTTTAATTTTTCGCTTGGGCCACGGAAGGTTGCTACTTCTATAATGTGTCGGCCAAAGTGAATATGGGCCAGACGAAAGCGCCTACCGATGAGGCGGCAGTTCCTGAATATTTTACTGATTTGCTCAGGTTTTGCGTCGGTTGCAACGTCAAAATCTTTTGGTTGTAAACCCAATAATAAGTCACGCACACAACCGCCTACGAGGTAAGCCTGAAATCCATTCTCAACTAGCTGCTTGGTGACGAACGTGGCTTGTTTATCGAGTTTTTTTGCTGAGATACCTAAGGCATCGAGCCGGAAAGTTTTGGGTGTTTTTGGTGAGTTATTACTGGGCAAAATAGTTACTGAAATCTTATGGTTTGTTGCGGATTAATGTCCAACAACGCGCATTATACCTTAAATAGAGTGGTTGATATTTGTGTGGCTCTGCACCGTATCACGTATGCTATCAGCTGTGTTAGCTATTGAAGAACTGAAGCAAGCATTGCAGCGTTTTATCAGGGGCCTCTTCAGCTAGGAAGTGTCCACAATCGACGCCTTCTCCTTGTATAGTCGATGCCCTATTGCGCCAAATTTCGAGTATATCGAAGTGGCGGCCTATGATGCCTTGTGTTCCCCATAGCACGAGTAGGGGACAATTGATTTTAGTTTCAATATCAGCCTTATCGTGTTGTAAGTCGATGCTCGCGGCCGCGCGGTAATCTTCACAGCTGGCGTGGATGGTTTCTGGTCGACGAAAGCAACGTAGATACTCGGCAACAATTTTTTGCTCAAAACTTTCAGGCTGCGTGCTCCAACGATCTAGTTTATCGAGCAAGTAAAAATCCGGGTTTTGGCCAATCATTTTTTCCGGCAAACCCTTGTCCTGAATAAGAAAATACCAGTGATAATAGCCAGTAGCGCTAACTTGGTCGACGCTATTGAACATTTCAAGCGTGGGCACAATATCCAACACAGCGGCTTTGCTAAGCTTATCTGGGTGGTCAAGTGCCATGCGGTGGATCACGCGTGCACCACGGTCATGCCCAGCAGCATAAAATATTTCGTGTCCTAGCTGCCGCATGACATCGACCATATCGTATGCCATTTCACGCTTGCTGTAGGTGAGGTGTGTTTCGTCACTTTCTGGTTTTGAGCTGTCGCCATAGCCGCGTAAATCAGCGCAGACAATATGAAAGTGTTGGCTAAGTGCAGGCGCAACCTTATGCCACATCAAGTGGGTTTGGGGGTAGCCGTGCAATAACAAGAGCGCGGGAGTTGCTTTCGAATATTCTTTTGGGCTAGCGGTCGCTATGTTGATTTCAGCGCCCTGAGTTTTTAATCGCGCGTATTGAAAGCCTTCAAGTTTGAAGCCTTGCGTCATGTGTTAAAAAACGCCTTAAATTCATCGGGCATGCTGGCGACTTTTTTTGCTTGGTAATCGAAAAACACGAGTCCAGTTTTTGCCGTCGCTACGCTTGTTTCTCCATCACCTTTCGTCACACGGTAAAACATATTGCAACCGCATCGACTCGGCTCATCCAGCGTAATATCAATATTCAATGTATCTGGATAAAACGATTCGGTTTGGTAGTAAATAGATAAATCAGACAAGATAATACCAAGCCCTGCGATATCAGACTCTTGCATACCGAAGTGAAGAAAAAACTGCGAGCGTGCTTCATGCAGCATCGAGATAAGTTTATCGTGTGCTAAGTGTTGCCCGTAGTTGATATCGGTAATGCGCACGGGTAGTGAGCAGCTGAATAATGTGTGATTAGGATATGTAATGCTGAGTCGTGACATGCGGCTTTATAAAGTGGTTGTTGATTTGCATTATAGGTGAGATAAGGGGTGCTATATTGGAATTTTTTTGAGGTGAAGCTGAGGTGAAAAAACACGTGTCATCTGCGTGGTTTTTATTGGTGTTGGTGGTTGTTATTTGGAGCGCCAATTGGCCCATCATGAAAATTGGCCTACGCTCAATAGACCCTTGGGGGTTTACAGTTGCGCGGTTAGCGATAGCATTGGTCGCTATTTCTATCCTTTTGCTTTGTATGGGCCAGTTTAAACGCCCGCATAAACAAGACTTACCGATTGTATTTAGCGTAGGCATTTTATTGTTTGCCGCCTTTGTAATTTTTATTCATGAAGGCTTGGCGCATGTAAATGCAGGGCGGGCGGCTTTGTTATCGTATACCACGCCATTGTGGGTAGCGCCGGGCGCATACTTTTTTCTCAAAGAAAAAATAACTCGGTTTAAGTTGATTGGTTTAAGTCTTGGCTTGTGTGGGCTTATCATATTGTTCAATCCACTCAGCTTTGACTGGGGCAACTCAGAGGTGGCGAAAGGCAATATATTGTTGGTAATGGCTGCGGTGGTTTGGGCGGCATCCATTGTGCACGTGAGGAGCCATCAATGGCAGGGCAGCGTATTGTCGTTAACGCCGTGGCAAATTTTAGTGGCTTTGGTTGTAGTGTTGCCTCTCGCTTGGTTTGCCGATACGCGGCCAACGCAGTGGAGCGGTGAGCTGGTGCTAATACTGCTTTATAACGGCATGTTGGCAACGGGTTTAGCGCAATGGGCATCGATGAGAATAACGCAATTATTGCCAGCGGTTACCGTATCAATTGGGTTTTTGCTGGTGCCCGTTGCAGGTATTCTCCTGTCTTCAATATGGTTGGGCGAACCGTTCACGGTTGTGCTTGCTACAGGTATGGCGCTCATTATTTGCAGTTTGTTATTCCAGATAAATTGGCGAAAATTTAAAGAGCGTTAATCGACGGTTCTCCATAAATGCCAAGCGGCAATGGTGCGGTAGGGCTGCCATTTTTTGCTGTATACATCACATTGCTGCGGGCTAGGCAGTTCATCGAGTTGATACAAAAGACGTATAGCCTTTCTTAAGCCTAAGTCGCCACTGGCAAAAACATCAAATCGTTGTAAGCCGAACATTAAAAAAATATCTGCCGTCCAAGGGCCAACGCCTTTAATGCTGCATAGCTGATCTTTTATATGTTTGTCAGTGTGGTTGTGAAGCGCATAAAAATCATTATCTTCGTTTAAGGAAAATTCGGTAATGGCATTAACCGTGCGAACCTTGGCTTGTGACAAGCCGGCGGCACGCAAGTCTTCATCGTTAATTGCGGATATATTTTCAGGTGTGAAATTTTCGCCAGCAGGTAATAACGCGTGTACCCTTTTCCGAATAGCCGAGGCAGATTTAACCGAGAGCTGTTGCGAAATGATGGCGTGTACAAGTGATTCGAGCGGTCGCTTTTTGAATGCGGGCCAATCGAATGGCGCGCCGTTCGAAATTAAATAATCGAGGTTCAAGTCACACTGTTTAAGCTGCTGTTCGCCTTTTGATATTTCGTTCAAAAATGCTTTCATTAAAGTGAGCTCATAAACTTTAGTTGTTTTTTCCAGCTAAAAAAATGACCCAATAGAAACTCCATATGGGTCATATTTCTTAGTAACGAATCACGCGTAGAACGGTGATTATTTACCTATCCTATTATAGTTCTCTTTTTAGACCTTTCTCATCTAGGTATGCTTTTATTGCTTCATTACCTTTTGAAATAACGACCTCAGCTTCAACAGCGGCGATGCAATTAGGCGATTCTTTTAATTCAGGTTTTTGTTGGCATTCTGTGAATTTATTTGCTTGAGCATGAGTATGTTGAATGTACCAGTCCGGGCTTCTAGTTGCTTCAGAGCAGGCGCCTACTAATAATGCTACTGTCGCTGCCAATGCTAGTTTACTTGTGTTTTTAATCATGTTCTTGGTTTCCCTTGGTTGAAGTTTATTAAGTGCGCAATGGTACATTGTTTCCCATCATTTGAATTAAAGTTTCGCTTGTTGTTTGCGATTTATAGCAAGGGTGAGTGTTATTTTCTTATGAGCTCCTACAGAGTTTTTTTATTGATGCCTTGCTGTTAGAGCGCTCCAGGCTTCTGCTTCTATAAAAACACGTTTAACAGTTGGGTGTTGTTGCTTAATTTGGCAATCCATATTGGCAATGCTTTGCTCCAGTTCGCCGGCCGTTAAGTTATCTTTAAAGTCTACATTCATAGTGGCTAGCACGAAATCTGGGCCCATGTGCATGGTGAGCAGTTCGTTAATTGACTCTACAGTGCTGTGCTGATTAACAATGTCACGAATGCTTGAAACCAATTCTGGGTTCGCGCTTTCACCAATCAGCAAGCTTTTGGTTTCATAGGCAAGCCAAATGGCGGTGCCGCCAAGAATAAGCCCGATGACGACCGATGCAATGCCATCGTATAGCGGGTTTCCTGTGTAGTGTGCGATGCCGATACCGATAAAGGCGACCATTAAGCCCAACATAGCCGCAGAGTCTTCAAAAAGCACGACGAACATTGATGGGTCTTTGCCGCGTTTAACGGCTTCAACAAATCCCCATTTACCTTTGCTACGGGTGAATTCTCTAAGCGCAAAATACCACGCAGCACCTTCAAATAGCATGGCTAGCCCTAAAACGTAAAAACTAAGAGTTGGGTCTCCCAAGGGTGTGGGCGCAATAATATGGTGAATGCCCTCGTAGACTGAAACGCCTGCGCCAACCGCAAAAATAAGAATAGCCACTACAAAGCTCCAGAAATAGATTTCCTTGCCGTGGCCAAATGGGAATTGCGCATCGGGGGGTTGTTTCGCTTTTTTTAAGCCATAAAGTAATAAGCCTTGGTTCCCAGTGTCGACCAGCGAATGTATGCCTTCCGATAGCATGGCGGAACTGCCGGAATAGAAAGCGGCGATAAATTTAGTGATGAAGATGAGCGTGTTGCCTATTAGTGCGGCGTAGATAACTTTTTTCGTTGAAGATGACATAGTAGACAGAATAGTTGTGGTATTAGCCCGTTAAGGCAGGTGTTTTTAAGTTGTTTTTTTACGGTGTAGTATGACAGCGTAAGTGCAACGAGACAAAGTTTAGGGTTGTTTATGCGAGTATATGAATTTATACGCTATCAGGCAGGTTATATCACTGTTTTAGTCGCGCTGGTGTTAATTACACCCTTGTGCGGTTTGATGTTTGATTGCGGCTGTACTTGGCCGTGGGCAGGCTTAGAAAGCCACTGTAATATTCATAATCCACAGGTCGTACATCAGTGCCCTTGGTGTGTTTCGACATTTGCAGGGGCGGCATCTGTTGGCTTAGCCATTGCGCTGGGTTTCTTGGCATCAATCGTTAAAAACCGATCTAACCACACTAGCTTGGCGGATATGCCATTACCTGGAAGAGCACTCATTACAGAAGTGATTCTATCAGCAATGGTAGTGATGGCTTGGCGTGTATCACTCGGCTTAATTGTGTTTTTGATAGTTGCTGTTTTAACAGGTTGGTTATCGGGGTACGTTCAAGATTACCCGTACTTTTATTTTAATGCTTTCCTATAATTTTTAAGGGCTATTTGGTTTAACGGGGTTTGAATTATTCAGGTTTCGAATTACGCCAGCTAAAGTGCTATGATTTGCGGCAATCGTTTGAGGGGAGAGAGCTTGGTGGTTTCTTCTTTAAATAACACTATAAAAGGCGTACCGCGTGGAATACTTTAAACAATGGCTCAATAGGTTTTTATCAAACCCAGAGGCGCTTGCGCTACTGGGCATTTTGCTCGTTGGCTTTATGGCTATTTTCTGGGTTGGGGATGTCCTTTCCTCCGTGCTCGCGAGTATCGTTATCGCCTACCTTTTGGAAGGCGTTGTGCAAAGATTAACGGCTAAAGGCGTTAATAGGAAACTTTCTGTTATTACCGTTTTCGGACTATTTTTAGCTGCCTTGTCTTATATGGTTTTTGGCTTGTTACCGCTTATTTCCATCCAAACGGCGCAGCTCGCGCAACAATTACCAGACATGTTGAATAAAGGTGTGGATCTGGTGATGCGATTGCCACAACAGTATCCAGACCTTATTTCAGAGGAGCAGATCAAAGCCTTGTGGAGCCAAGTGAGTGCGGAATTGGTTAAATATGGTCAGGCTTTGCTATCGATGTCCGCATCGTCTCTTTTGGGTTTGGTCGCGCTGGTTATTTATTTGTTTTTAGTGCCGCTGCTAGTATTTTTCTTTTTAATGGATAAAGATGAAATTGTCGCTTGGTTTACCAGCAACTTGCCCAGCAAAAGGCAGTTAAGCGCACAGGTATGGGGCACGGTTAACCTTCAAATTGCTAATTATGTCCGTGGCAAAGTGTGGGAGATTTTTATCGTGTGGGCGGCGTGTTTTACAGCCTTCAGCTTGCTCGGTTTGGACTACGCTATGTTGCTTAGCTTTTTAGTGGGCCTTTCAGTTCTTATCCCGTATGTTGGGGCGACTGTAGTGACTATCCCCGTTATTCTAGTAGCCTATGTGCAATGGGGTGGCGGCAGTGATTTTGTTTATTTGGTGACGGTGTTCTTGATTATTCAAGCACTAGATGGTTACGTACTCGTTCCTTTGTTGTTTTCAGAAGTGGTCAATATTCACCCAGTCGCTATTATTGTGGCAATCTTATTTTTTGGCGGGGTCTGGGGTTTTTGGGGTGTTTTTTTTGCCATCCCGCTTGCGACTCTCGTGCAGGCTGTTATGGTAGCGTGGCCGAGAGAAGCCGCCGCCAACCCTTCAACCTCCAGTTAGTTTAAATTTAAAACAAGGAAAACTATGAAGATTAAGCAAATCATTGTGGGCACAGGCCTGTTTATTTTCGCATCAACTTCAAGCGCGTTTGAGATGTCAGACCTTTCAGAGATGCTTTTTGAAGATACAGCGACGGGTATCGGAGGTAAGCTCAAGGATGCAGAGTTTGAGTTTAGGGCGAACAGAACGATCTTGCTGGATAAGTCTTTGCAAAATAGGGCGCACTTGGTGGTATCGCGTAATCGGGGTTCGGTGCTTATAGCGGGTCAAGCCGAAACGCACGCGCTTAAAGGTCACGCGGTGGATATCGTCTTAAGCGCGACCCAGCTTAAATGGAAAGAGGGCGATGTAAATCACGTTGAGCCAGCAAATGCGAGAGTGTGTAATGAAGCCTCGTCTTCAGAAGCTTCGCCGGCTATGCCGGGTAATGCAAGACGCCGTGCAATCCTGAAGACCGCAAGCACGACAGTTGAATGTAGTACGGTGAACCGTTTCTACAATGAGATCAGTGTGGGTGCGCCATTAACTGAGACTCAAATAAGTGATGAGGATGTGCTGCGCGCTACGATTGTAAATAAACTATTGCACGAGGGCATTATCGAACGGGCAAATGTCATTAAAGTTGTGGTGTCAGCTAGGCATGTTTACCTGCTGGGGGACGAGCTTTCGCAAGGAGATGCGGGGCGCGCTTCAGAGTTTGTGAAAACTATTCCAGATGTCGAGAAGGTTTCGCCTTTGTTCCGTTTCTAATGGTTTAGCAGCAAACACTATAGAGACTTTACGGCCGCGAACACGTCATCTACGTGGCCTTTAACTTTAACTTTACGCCATTCTTGAACTAGGGTGCCTTCTGCATTGATTAGGAAAGTGCTACGTTCGATGCCTAAGTATTGCTTTCCGTAAAGCTTCTTTAGCTTAATGACGTCAAACAGTTTGCATAAAGACTCGTCAGAGTCGCTGATAAGTTCAAAAGGAAAGCTATATTTTTTCTTGAAATTGGCGTGGGTGCGGAGTGAATCACGCGAGACACCAAAGATTACTGTATTAGTCGCTAGAAACGCATCGTAAAGATCACGAAACTCTTCGCCTTCTTGGGTGCAGCCTGGGGTGTTGTCCTTGGGGTAAAAGTACAGCACGATGTTTTGCCCCTTTAAGCTTGATAGACTCAGGGATTCACTGGATGTTGTCGCGCAGGTGGCTTCTGGAATGGCGTGATTTAGTTGAACAGATGACATTAAGTATTCCTTTCGATTTAGGTGTGTTTTTGATTATAGTTTTAGCGCGCTTTGTTGTCAGCACTCAGCGTGAAATATGTATAATACTGTCTTTTATATGGCGACGAAAAAGAGTTATACGCGTTTCTATCAGCGGATTTTATTATGTTTAAAGGTAGCATAGTTGCACTAGTAACACCAATGCATGAAGACGGCTCAGTTGACGAGCAGAGCCTGCGTGCTCTGGTTGAATTCCACGTTGAGCAAGGTACCGATGCCATCGTAGCCATGGGCACCACGGGTGAGTCTGCAACGCTAGATGAAAAAGAACACTGTGAGGTCATTCGTCAAGTCGTACAGAGGGTGGCTGGACGGATGCCTGTTATCGCTGGAACGGGCGCAAACTCAACTACAGAAGCGATTGCTCTAACGCGCTGTGCGGCCGAAGCAGGTGCGGACGCGTGTTTGTTAGTGACGCCGTATTACAATAAGCCGAGCCAAGAAGGCTTGGTGCTTCATTACAAGGCAATTGCCGCAGCCGTCGATATTCCGCAAATTTTATACAACGTGCCCGGTAGAACAGCGTGTGACATGCTGCCAGAAACGGTGGCTAAATTAAAAGACGTGCCGAATATTGTGGGCATTAAAGATGCGACGGGTGATATGCAAGTTGGCAAAGCGTTGTTAGCCTTGTGTGATGATGATTTCAGGCTCTATTCGGGTGATGATGCAACCTCGTGTGAATTAATTTTGATGGGCGCAAGTGGCACCATTTCTGTCACCGCAAACGTGGCGCCTGCAAAGCTTAGTCAAATGTGTAAAAAAGCACTCGCTGGAAATGCGAGTGAAGCCAAAGCGATTGATGCCAGCTTGCAAGCGCTACACCGTGATTTGTTTGTAGAGTCAAACCCAATTCCTGTGAAATGGGCGGTGCAAAAATTAGGTTTAATGGAAAAAGGCATACGTTTGCCTTTAACTTGGTTGTCACCCGCGTTTGAGGCGACGGTCCATAATGCAATGAAAGAAGCGCAAGAATAGGATATTTTTATGTTTAAAACAGTAATGAAACTATTTTCTATTGTAATGATTTTATCAGGCCTTATAGGCTGCAGTTTGGACTCGGTTAAAGGCGCCTTTCCGGATCAAAAAGAAGCGTATAAGAAGAGCCACGAATTGCCTGAGTTAGAAGTTCCACCAGGTCTTACAGGCGGTAATATAAAAGACGAATACGACGGAGCCGTATCTGATGAAACTGTATCGCTTGCTGAGCATGACAAGGGTGGCACCGCAAAAATAATGCCACTAGGTGATTCAAAGCCAGCGGCCGAATTTGTTGAACACAATAATGGTGACTTCTTATTAGTCCGAGATAGCATGCGGGTTGTTTGGCGTAAAGTTATAAAAACCTTGGATGACTTAGACTACGATATCGAAGATAAGAACCGTGATAAGAGTTATATTTATCTGAATATCGATGAAAGTGAAGGTGGTATGTTGGCGGCGCTTTCATTTTGGGGTAATAGTAAAACGACAACGTATATCGTTAGCCTACAACATGCAGAAAATGGCGTTGTGGTTCAAGTTAAAAATGGACAGAAGAAGCCAGTTAGGAATGATAGTTCGAAAAGAATTTATGACGATTTATTGAGCAAACTAGGCTCGTGAGGTTCGCCTCCCTGGGCAGTGGTAGCCGAGGGAATTCCACCTTGGTTTCGTATGCCGAAACCATGTTGATGATTGATAATGGGTTTTCAACTAAGGAAACCGTTAAGCGTTTGGCTCGATTGGGCGTTGAGCCAGAACAAATTACCGCCATACTGGTTACGCATGAACACGCGGATCACGCGACTGGCGTTGCGCGGTTTTCATCGCGCTATCAAACCCCTGTTTGGGCAAGTTTTGGTACCGCGGCCATGTTGAAAGACGTGGCAGATATACAGTGCTTTAATAGCCACCAAACGTTTGAAGTTGAAGGGATTCAGGTTGAGCCGGTTCCCGTGCCACACGATGCGAAAGAGCCCACGCAGTTTGTGTTTACAGCGGCAGGCTGCAAATTTGGAATTATGACTGATGCGGGCTCAATCACCACGCATATGGTGGGTTCATTGTCTGATTGCAACGCCTTGTTATTAGAGTGTAATTACGACCATACGATGTTGATGGATGGTGTTTACCCAGAATCGCTAAAAAGACGTGTGTCGAGTGATTGGGGGCATTTAAGCAATGACCAATCAATAGAATTATTAAAACAGCTAGATACAAAAAAATTTCAATACCTAGCCTTGGGGCACGTAAGCGACAAGAATAATAGCCACGCGCGCGTTCTCGATTGTGTCAGTCAGGCAATTGATTGTGATAGGGCGTGGTTGCAGGTGGTTGATCAAAGTCTTGGTTTGGCTTGGCAAACAATAAATTTAACAGAAGACAGTAAAGAGAATATACATGCTTGAGTTAGTAGGGCAGGCGGCTTTATCCGCGTTTCGTCAGCAACGATTATTAAATAAAATAAATCAGGCTGTTCTACAAGTCAGTGATATTTGTGCTGAATATATCCACTTTGCAGACGCCAGTAAAGCGGTGCTTGATGATGATTTAATAAAGTTAAAAAAACTATTAACCTACGGGCCAAAAACTGACGAAATAGAACGCCTTGGCACGCGCTTGCTCGTTGTGCCGCGTCCCAGTAGCATATCGCCGTGGTCGAGTAAAGCGACCGATATTGCTCAGCACTGCGGCTTAACGCAAATCAAGCGGCTTGAACGAGGCGTCGCCTACTACGTGACGGGCAACTTGAATCAGCAGCAGTTGGATCAAGTGGCTGATCTGCTGCACGATCGTATGACCGAACGTGTTCTACGAGAGGGCGAGGACGCTTCAGATATGTTTATTCAAGCGGCGCCGGGCGAGCTGGAATCGGTCGATATTCTTAGCTTAGGCAAGCAAGCACTGTGCGATGCTAACCAAGCTTTGGGGCTGGCTTTATCGAATGATGAAATAGATTATTTGGTGGAGAACTTTCAAGCGTTAGCTAGGAATCCAAACGACATTGAATTGATGATGTTCGCGCAGGCTAATTCAGAGCACTGTCGGCATAAAATCTTTAATGCAGGCTGGACGCTGGACGGTGAGCAGCAAAATGAAACTTTGTTTGGCATGATTAAAAATACCGCCAAACACAGCCCAAAAGGAATTATTTCAAAATACAGTGATAACGCGGCTGTGGCAGAAGGTAGCGACGCCGATGTCGTGATAAGAAATCCGGAAAGTCGTTCATACCAATTTGTCGAAGAGCACGTGCCGTATTTAATGAAGGTGGAAACGCATAACCACCCCACGGCCATTTCTCCGTATCCCGGTGCTGCAACAGGTTCAGGTGGTGAGATTCGAGATGAAGGTGCAACGGGGCGTGGTTCGCGTACAAAAGCGGGTTTAACGGGGTTTACCGTGTCACATCTAAATATTCCAGGGTTTGAACAACCGTGGGAACAAAGCATTGGTAAGCCAGATAGGATTGCGTCTGCGCTGGACATTATGTTGGAAGGCCCGCTGGGAGGCGCGGCGTTTAATAATGAATTTGGTCGCCCAAATTTAACCGGTTACTTCAGAACATTTGAGCAAAATGTGCCCCATTCAAAGGGCGAAAAAGCGCGTGGTTATCACAAGCCTATTATGCTCGCGGGCGGCGTTGGTTCGGTGCGGCCTGTGCACGCGTTAAAGCAAAAAATAGAACCTGGCTCGCCCATTATCGTATTGGGTGGTCCGGCGATGTTGATTGGCTTAGGTGGAGGGGCTGCGTCCTCACAAACGTCTAGCGAAGGGTCAGAAGATTTAGATTTCGCCTCGGTACAGCGTGAAAACCCAGAAATGCAACGCCGCTGCCAAGAGGTTATCGAAGCGTGTAATGCGATGAGTGAAAACACACCTGTTATCTCAATTCACGACGTGGGCGCTGGTGGCTTATCCAATGCGGTGCCAGAAATTATCCACGATTGTGATTTGGGTGGCCGCTTTGAGCTGCGCGAAATTTTATGTGCAGACAGTAGCCTATCTCCGATGCAAATTTGGTGTAATGAGTCACAAGAGCGCTACGTGGTCGCGCTAAAAGCCGACCGATTAGAAGAATTTAAGAGACTATGCGAACGCGAACGCTGTTTGTTCGCGCATATTGGTGAAGCGACGACAGAAGAGCAGTTAGTGTTAAACGACAGCTTATTTGGTAATAGCCCGATTGATTTACCGATGTCTTTATTGTTTGGCAAACCGCCAAAAATGGAACGTTCGGTGAGCCACGTTAAAAGTAATGTGCCATCCTTTAGCTTAGATGCAATTGATTTAAAAAAAGCAGCGTATGACGTGCTGCGTTTTCCTGCGGTGGCAGATAAGTCATTCCTTATTCATATCGGCGATCGTTCGGTTACCGGATTAGTGGCGCGTGATCAAATGGTCGGGCCGTGGCAAATCCCTGTGGCGGACGTGGCTGTTACTACAAGCGGCTTTAATCACTACACAGGCGAAGCTATGTCGCTGGGCGAACGTACGCCTATAGCCCTTATAGATGGGCCCGCGTCGGGTCGTATGGCGATTGGTGAAGCATTAACAAACCTCGCGGCATCAAATGTTAAAGGGCTTGATGAGGTGTGCCTTTCGGCGAATTGGATGGCTGCGTGTGGCGAGCCGGGTGAAGATGCTTCTTTGTTTGATACAGTGCAAACAGTGGGTATGGAGTTGTGTCCAGAACTGGGTTTAGCGATTCCTGTGGGTAAAGATTCGATGTCGATGAAAATGGCGTGGAAAGAGGCGAATGGGAATAGCAGCACAGAAAAAACCGTCAGCTCGCCGTTATCTTTAATTATTACTGCGTTTTCGCCGATTAAAGACGTGCGTAAAACACTCACGCCGCAGCTCAACCCTCATGTAGAAAATAGCTTGATTCTAATTGACCTCGGTGTGGGTAAAAACCGTATGGGTGGCTCAGTGCTCGCGCAAACGCAGCAGATGATGGGTAATCAAGCGCCAGATTTAGACGATACGCATTTATTCAAAGTTTTTTTTAATACATTGCAGCAGCTCAATGAAGACGGCAAGTTACTTGCCTATCATGACCGTTCAGACGGCGGCTTATGGGCTACACTGGCTGAAATGGCTTTTGCTGGTCGTTGTGGGCTTAGCATTTCTTTGCAAAGCGATGTGCTCAGCTGTTTATTCAATGAGGAGCTGGGTGCTGTTATTCAAGTTGCCAAGGTCGATGAATCGTCGGTGCTTGAGCACTTAAACTTACAAGGACTCGGTGAGTGCGTATCATTAATCGGTTCTGCTAGTGTCGCGCAGCGTGTCGTTGTAGAGCACAACGGAGAAATTGTGCTGGATGAAGCGCGCGCGAATCTGCAGCAAGCGTGGTCAGAGACCAGCTTTAGGCTCCAATCAATACGAGACAACTCAAGTTGTGCAAAACAAGAGTATAAACGCATTAAAGATGATGCCGATAAGGGGCTGTTTGCACGTCTAAGTTTCGAATCAGAAGAAAATATTGTAAAAGACTTGCTCGCGGCCACTGTACGACCAAAAGTAGGAATCCTTCGTGAACAGGGCGTTAATGGGCACGTTGAAATGGCAGTGGCCTTCGATAAAGTGGGGTTTGAATCGATTGACGTGCACATGAGTGAATTGTTATCTGGGGCAAAAAATTTGTCCCAATTCGTTGGCTTAGCCGCTTGCGGTGGTTTCTCTTATGGAGATGTATTAGGTGCTGGTGAGGGGTGGGCGAAGTCAATCCTGTTTAATCAGCAGGCTCGCCAAACGTTTAGTGACTTTTTCAACCGCACAGACACCTTTGGACTAGGTGTGTGCAATGGTTGCCAAATGCTTTCCAACTTACGTGAACTCATTCCCGGGGCGCAGGAATGGCCACACTTTGTTAGGAACGAGTCTGAACAGTTTGAAGCGCGTGTGGCAATGGTCGAGGTGCAAACATCACCCTCTATTCTTTTATCAGGAATGGAAGGCTCCCAAATGCCAGTAGCGGTGGCTCACGGTGAAGGGCGTACGGAGTTTAAGAATGACCAAGTAACGGGGCATATAGCGCTCAAATACATTGATCATGCAGGTGAAGTTACCGAACAATTTCCGTTCAACCCAAATGGTTCAGCGCAGGGTATAACCGGCTTAACTACCGATGATGGTCGTTTTACCATCATGATGCCGCATCCGGAGCGTTGTTTCAGAACCGTGCAAAACAGCTGGTCACCTGCAGAGTGGGGCGAGGATGGTGCTTGGTTAAGAATGTTTAGAAATGCTAGAAAGTGGGTAGGGTAAGGTTTAGCTAGAGGGCCTTTAAGCGTTGTTCGTACTCTGCTTGCGTTATTTCTCCTTCATCCAGTCTTTTCTTTAACGACTTTATAATAACATCACGCGGTGCGGGGTTTTTTTTGCTTTTTCTTTTGGCCCATTGCACAGCCAAAAACACCCCGCCTATGGCGCTGGCCCAAAAAGCCAGCATAGAAAGTAACCCAAAATTTTGACTGTCCAACATAACGTTCCCATGGATAATTTTTATATTTCGAACATACCACCTAGTTCAATGCGCGGTCAAACTAGGGCGTTTGACAAATGTGCGCGTTGAGGGTTGAATGGTCGGCCTAGGAAATTATATGATGTACATCAACAAACAGGACTTGGGATGGATAAAAAATAAGGGTCATGACAAGTTAAGCGGCTCTTTTCTGAACATTTTGAGTAAAACATTGTATATATCTTGCTCTCGATTATTAAATCTAAACTCACACTCTTTAAGGTGCAAATTGAACAAACCTTTATCCATTCCTTTAAACTTCACCAATCGTATTTTAGCATAGCCCCAAAACGACTCAATTCCATTGATATGGCTCGTGCCTCTAACAAACTCATTTTGGCTATGATGCACTCTAAAATGCTTCTTGTAACCAAAATCGACAAGTCCATTATAACCGCGCCAACCATCAGAATGAATAACGCTATTGAT
>LWTN01000216.1 GCA_002101225.1 Cycloclasticus sp. symbiont of Poecilosclerida sp. M
CTGTGATCTATAGCTGCTTGAAGTCCGTGTTTAGTCCAAAACTCTAGCACCTTCAATCGTTCTGTACTTATGCTTGTATCCATCTCGTTACTTATCGCATAACCGGCTAATCGATAGAAGCCTTTAATTCCGTAACCTATGTGTTGATATTGCACCGCTATTCTCCTGCGCTATAGTGCAATACCTTTCTGAACTTATACAGGGCGTAACTGAAGGTAAACGAAGTATTAACCCTTATGGCGAATCGTCTTAAGAGCATAGTGAATGGAAACAACAAGTAACCATGAAGCGGCTAGCAAACCAATTATTCCATCGTATTCACCGGTTAAAAATCGCCAAGTTGATTGATGATTATTATCCGTGAGTTCTTTTGTTATTTTTATTAAAAACACCCAGCTTGCGTGTAAGCCTATACAGGTTGCTAAAGAGCCATTTTTATAACGAACGAGACCAAGGTATAGGCCAACGGCTAACAGTGCTAATAGGTCACTGTAGTGCAACTCAAAAACACCTAAGTAGGCATTTAAAATAACTTCGAACCCACTCAACCAATGTAGCGTTGTCGGATCTATTAATTGCGCGGGCTTAATAAAGTGAAATATGGCGTAGAAAAATGAACTGGTAATGACAGCGAATTTTGTGCCGTTCCACCGCTCAGTTACGGTAAAGAAAACACCACGATACAAAGTTTCTTCAATCAAAGCGACAACAACACCGCTTAAAAGCGCAGCAAGGAGCAGGTTTGCGCTTAATGTTGCATCGTCTTCAAATGCTCTTACGTCAAGAATAACTAGCAGCCCAATGACGACAAGCAATATGCCAAGACCATTTATAAAACCACGGCCAGCGGAACGAGAAAATTCTTTGAAATTAAGCGAGTAACCAATATCTCTAAAGGATAACTGGTGAATTTTCATTAAGGGAAATAACCCTATAATAAGAAACAGTAGACTAAAGCGGGTCACCCAGCTATCAAAAGGGTAGTTACCACTATCGGCCAGTTGATATGCTGGGAAGGCGACTAGCGCACCCAAAATTGTTGCGAATAGAAAGTACAGAAGAAAATAGCAGAAAGCTTTCATAAAAAAATGTGATTTTTTAGAGGTTAGGCTTAAAAAGAACTGCAAAAGTTAGTATGGAACGGTATGATACCCGAAATATTTTTCAACCAAAATGCGAAAGTGGCGGAATTGGTAGACGCGCTGGATTTAGGTTCCAGTATCGTAAGATGTGAGAGTTCGAGTCTCTCCTTTCGCACCATTAAAAAAAGACAATCCCTTTTAAATAAATTTAGAGAGTAATTATGCAGGTTTCTGTTGAATCTGGTTCAGACCTTAAAAAAACAATGACCGTTGTCGTTCCACAAGAAGACGTGGATACAGCCGTTAATAAACGCCTTGAGGAAGCTAGGCGCAATGTACGTATTGATGGCTTTAGGCCGGGTAAAGTACCCATGAGCGTGGTTAAAAGTAAATTTGGTGCGGGTATTAAGGCGGAAGCTTTAAGCGAGCTAACGCAAAGTTTTTACTATAAGGCGATTGTGCAGGAAAAGATTACCCCTGCAGGCCCACCCGAAATCAAACCTAACGATGAGGTTGAAGAAGGCTATTCTTTTTCTGCAACGTTTGAAACTTACCCTGAAATTAAAGTTAATTCGATTGAAAAGCTGAAAATAGACAGGCCAACGGTTGAGATTGCAAGCAGGGATGTTGATGCGATGATTGAAAAACTGCGCTTACAAAAGATGACGTGGAAAACAAGCAAGGGCAAATCTAAAGATGGCAACCGAGTGGTTATCAATTTTGAAGGTAAGGTAAACGACAAACCCGTATCTGATGACCCTATTAAAAGCTTCCCAGTGATATTGGGTTCTAAAAGCATGATTCAAGGTTTTGAAGATAATTTAACCGGTATATCAACGGGTGACGTTTTATCATTTGATGCGACTTTCCCAGAGGAATACGCGCAGCCAGACTTTGCAGGTCAAGTTGGGCATTTTGACGTGACGGTTGAAAAAATCGAAGTGAGCGAGTTGCCAGAAGTAGATAGCACGTTCATCAAAGAGTTTGGTGTTGAGAGTGGTAAGGACGATGACTTTAGAGCGGACCTTAAGAAAAACATGAGCTTGGAGCTTGAAAATTTGCTAGCTGCAAAGCGAAAGCAAATTGTGATGGACGCGATTGTTGCAGATAATGAGGTTCAGCTACCATCTGCGATGGTCGACAGTGAAATTAATCAAATGATGGCTTCTATGAAGGAGCAAGCTAAACAGGCGCAGCAAGAACAGGCCGACTTACCCAAAGAGTTGTTTGAAGAGCAAGCTAGAAAACGCGTTAAGCTAGGCCTTTTATTGGCTGAAATTATTAAACAAAATGATATTAAATCAGACGATAAAAAGGTAACGCAAAAAATTGAAGAGTTTGCTTCTACCTATGAGTCGCCTGAAGAAGTGATTAATTGGTATAGCACCAATGAGAAAGAAAGAAGCAAAGTAGAAAGCGTTGTTCTAGAAGAGCAATTAGTTGATTTTGTTTTAGAAAAAGCGAAAGTGACGGAAAAAACAATGAGCTTCGATGAAATAATGAACCCAGCCGCACCTGCAGTTTGATGTAAACTATTAGTGACTTTTAAAGAACGAGTATAACAATGGACAGCAAAATACAAACTCAAGCGCTTGGTTTGGTTCCAATGGTAATCGAGCAAACCGCGCGCGGTGAACGCTCATACGATATTTATTCGCGCTTATTAAAAGAACGCGTTATTTTCATCGTTGGCCAAGTAGAAGATCATATGGCTAACTTAGTCGTGGCACAGTTGCTCTTTTTGGAATCTGAAAATCCAGATAAAGATATCCATCTGTATATCAATTCACCAGGTGGTTCTGTAACCGCTGGTTTGTCTATTTACGATACGATGCAGTTCATCAAGCCAGATGTGAGCACGATGTGTATTGGCCAAGCCGCCAGCATGGGCGCACTGCTATTAACAGGTGGCGCTAAAGGTAAGCGTTATGCTTTACCGCATTCTAGGATGATGATTCATCAACCTTTAGGTGGCTATCAAGGTCAAGCGTCAGATATTGATATTCACGCTAAAGAAATTTTATTGATTAGAGATCGTCTTAATAACATTATGGCAACGCATACGGGTCAAGCTATTGAAACTATTGAAGACGACACAGATAGAGATAACTTTATGGGCTGCAATGAAGCGGTTGAATACGGCCTAATTGATGAAGTATTGAGTGTGCGTGGCTCAGATAAAGAGGCAGAAGAAAGTTCGTAACTAGGCAGAAATATTTATTATCCGTACTATGATTTGTTTTAGATAATAAAAAACAGTCAGTTAGGTGAGGCAAGGCAATCATGAGTGATGACAGCAACAAGGAAAAAGACGAAAAGATTTTAATCTGTTCGTTTTGTGGTAAAAATCAACACGAGGTCAGAAAGTTAATCGCTGGCCCATCCGTATTTGTTTGCGATGAATGCGTCGAGTTATGTAATGACATCATCAAAGAGGAGCTTCAAGAAAATGAAGCGTTCGATGAAGATGAGGGTTTGCCAAAGCCTAAAGAAATTAAAGAAGAGCTTGATAATTACGTTATTGGGCAAAATAAGGCAAAGAAGATTCTTTCGGTTGCTGTATACAATCACTACAAGCGCTTAAACGCAAAGTCTGATGAGGACGATGTAGAGTTGGCCAAAAGCAATGTGCTATTGGTTGGCCCAACGGGTTCCGGTAAAACATTACTCGCTGAAACGTTAGCGCGTTTATTAAAAGTTCCTTTTACAATTGCTGATGCAACCACTCTGACAGAAGCGGGTTATGTTGGTGAGGACGTCGAAAATATCATTCAAAAGATTTTGCAGAAGTGCGATTTCGACGTCGAAAAAGCAGAAAGTGGTATTGTCTATATCGATGAAATTGATAAGATTTCGCGAAAATCAGATAACCCTTCCTTAACACGGGATGTATCAGGCGAAGGTGTACAGCAGGCCTTATTGAAGTTGATTGAAGGTACCGTTGCATCAATTCCGCCGCAGGGTGGAAGAAAACATCCTCAGCAGGAGTTTCTGCAAGTTAATACGGCGAATATTTTATTTATTGTCGGCGGTGCGTTTGCAGGCCTCGATAAAATAATTAAAGATCGTTCGCAGGGAAACACAGGCATTGGTTTTTCGGCAGACGTAGTGACTAAGGATGACGCACCTACAGAAGGAGATTTGTTACAGGATGTTGAACCGGAAGACTTAGTTAAATATGGCTTGATTCCTGAGTTCGTTGGTCGCTTACCCGTTGTCGCTACACTCGAAGAATTGGAAGAAGACGCTTTAATCGACATCCTAAAAGAACCTAAGAACTCTTTAACGAAACAGTATACCCGTCTATTTGAAATGGAAGGTGTTGAGTTAGAATTTAGAGAGCAAGCGTTGTGTGAGGTGGCTAAAAAGGCGATGTTACGTAAAACGGGTGCGCGTGGTCTTAGAACTGTACTCGAGCAAGTACTGCTTGAAACGATGTATGAGCTGCCATCAACAGATGCTGTTAGCAAGGTGGTCATTGATGACAAGGTTATCCGAGGTGAGTCTAAGCCTTTGCTGATTTACGATAATGAGAAAAAATCGGCTTAAAAGTTTAAGTTAAAAAACTCTGGAACGTAAAAAAGACGCTTGAAGCGTCTTTTTTACGTTCCCAACCCTTGAAATCGTGATTTCGTGCCCTAATATAGTAGTTAAGGCCTTTTACTAAGTTTATGGAATTAAAAATGAGTGATAAAGAAGTATTTACAAATATCCCTGTTCTTCCATTGAGAGACGTTGTCGTGTATCCGTACATGGTGATTCCTCTTTTTGTTGGGCGTGAGCGTTCGATTCAAGCGATTAATTTGGCGATGGAAGATAATAAAAAGGTTGTTTTGCTTTCGCAAAAAGACCCTGATAACGACGACCCTAAAGAAGATGACTTGTTCGCAGTGGGTGCGTTAGCGAATATTTTGCAATTACTAAAGTTACCTGATGGCACGGTCAAGGTATTGGTCGAGGGCGAGAAGAGAATTAAGGTTGATCAGATAAAAGTTGATAAAAAACTCTTCAGCGCAGATGTAACGGTCTTAGAAGAAGAGCTTGATTTAGAAGACCAAGAGATAGATGTGCTAGTTAGAACTGTTTCATCGGCGTTTGAGAATTATGTGAAGCTTAGTAAAAAGGTTCCACCCGAAGTGCTAACGTCACTCTCCGGCATTGAAGACCCAAGCCGATTGGCCGATACTATGGCCGCTCATATGATGTTGAAAGTGAGTGAAAAACAGAAAATACTCGAAGTTAATAATATCCGCGAACGTTTAGAACACCTCATGTTAATGATGGAAGGTGAGGCTGATATTCTCGAAATGGAAAAGCAAATACGCTCCCGCGTTAAGCAACAAATGGATAAAAACCAGCGCGAGTACTACTTAAGTGAACAAATGAAGGCAATTCAAAAAGAGTTGGGCGATATGGAAGATGCGCCCAATGAAATTGATGACCTTGAAAAGAAAATAGCTGAATCGGGTATGTCGAAGGAGGCACTAGAAAAAGCAAATTCCGAATTAAGCAAATTAAAAATGATGTCTCCGATGTCTGCAGAAGCGACGGTGGTTAGGAACTATATAGATTGGATGTTAGGGGTGCCTTGGAAAAAACGTACTCGCATTCGTCACGATATAGCCAAGGCTCACGAGGTGTTAGACGCGGATCACTATGGTTTAGATAAAGTCAAAGAACGCATTCTTGAGTACCTAGCTGTGCAACAACGCGTGAAGAGCATGAAAGGCCCGATCTTATGTTTAGTGGGACCTCCTGGTGTGGGTAAGACATCGTTGGGCCAATCAATCGCGCGTGCGACAAACCGTAAATTTGTTCGTATGTCCTTAGGGGGTGTACGTGACGAAGCTGAAATTCGGGGTCACCGTAAAACTTATATAGGTTCAATGCCAGGCAAAATTCTGCAAAACCTTTCGAAGGTTGAAACTCGAAACCCACTCTTTTTGCTCGATGAAATTGACAAGATGGCAATGGACTTTAGGGGAGACCCCGCGTCTGCACTGTTAGAAGTCTTAGACCCTGAGCAAAACAATACGTTTAATGATCATTACTTAGAAGTGGATTTTGATTTATCAAATGTCATGTTCGTTGCGACCGCGAATAGCATGAATATACCGGCTCCATTGCTAGACAGAATGGAAGTGATTCATTTATCGGGCTACACGGAAGATGAAAAAATTAATATCACCGAAAGCTATCTAATTCCTAAGCAGTTAAAGAATAATGGTTTGAAAGAATCAGAGTTGCACATAAGTCATTCGGCGATGAGAGATACTGTTCGGTACTACACGCGTGAAGCGGGTGTGCGAAATATAGACCGTGAGATGTCTAAAATATGCCGCAAAGTTGTTAGAGATATTCTTCTTTCAAAACCTAAAAAGACTATTAATGTTACTTCGCGTAACTTGAATAAATATTTAGGTGTCCGACGGTTCAATTTTGGCAAGGCCGAAGAGTTAAACCAAGTGGGTCAAGTGACAGGTTTAGCGTGGACGGAAGTAGGTGGTGAGTTACTTACTATTGAAGCCGCAATTGTCCAAGGTAAGGGTAAGTTAACCCTAACCGGCAAATTAGGTGACGTCATGCAAGAGTCGATTCAGGCGGCCTTAACGGTTGTTCGAAGTAGAGCAGAGACTTTAGGTATAAGCGAAGACTTCCATCAAAAGAATGATATTCATGTGCACGTGCCAGAAGGAGCAACGCCTAAAGATGGCCCAAGCGCGGGTGTAGGCATGTGTACGGCTTTGGTGTCCTCCTTAACGAGCATTCCAGTTCGAGCTGAAGTTGCGATGACAGGTGAGATTACTCTGCGCGGTGAGGTGTTGCCGATTGGTGGTTTGAAAGAGAAGCTGCTAGCCGCATTAAGAGGGGGCATTACGACTGTCATAATCCCAATGGAAAATGAAAAAGACTTGGCTGACATGCCAGCTAACATTAAACAGAATCTTAAAATAATACCCGTGCGTTGGATTGATGAGGTGCTTGCCATCGCTTTGCAAAAGCTACCAACACCGATTAAGGGTGAAGAAAAATTGTTAGCAGCGGGCTCAAAAAAGAAGAAAACAACTAAAAGTAAAACAATAACAGCGCACTAAAAAACAAAGCTAGAAACTGGGTGAGGCTCACTATTAACGACTTATGAGGGGTCTTACTCAGTTTTTTAAAATTAAATGCACTAAAACCCTTATCACTCTTGACATTAGGCAGTGGTAGAGATATAAATTCAGCTCGGCTTTAGCTTGTCAAATAGTTGTATAGAGATACTGCTATGCCGGATAAAAAAATTTGTTTAATAACGACTATATAATCCTATATGGAGGGAATCTCAATGAATAAATCAGAACTAATCGACTCTATTGCAGCAGACACAGGACTTTCAAAAGCAGACGCAGGACGTGCTCTTAATTCAACAGTATCATCAATCACAAGCGCTCTTAAAAGTGGCGACAGTGTGCAGTTAGTTGGCTTTGGAACGTTCCAAGTTAAGCAACGTGCAGCACGTGCAGGTCGTAACCCACAAACGGGTGCAACGATCCAAATTAAAGCGGCTACAGTACCTTCATTTAAAGCTGGAAAATCTTTAAAAGACGCTGTAAACTAGCGCCACTTTTGAACTGAGGGTGCTTAGCTCAGCTGGGAGAGCGTCGCCCTTACAAGGCGAATGTCGGGGGTTCGATCCCCTCAGCACCCACCAACTTGGAGTGGTAGTTCAGTTGGTTAGAATACCGGCCTGTCACGCCGGGGGTCGCGGGTTCGAGTCCCGTCCACTCCGCCATTGATAATCACCCCGAGGCCTGTTGGGATCGGGGGGTTTTTATGATTAAAAACTAGGTTGTTTTATATGTTAGATAAATTTAGATCGCACGTTAAAGGTTGGCTAGGGATGACTATTATTGTGGCCATATCCTTGTCATTTATTCTTTTAGGTGTTCAGAGTTACACACCCGGTGGCGATGAAGCGTCTTTGGCAGAAGTTGCAGGTACGAAAATTTATCAAGAAGATGTAAACCGTGCTTATCGCCGTCGTGTAAATCAGCTTAAAGATCAATATGGCGATGATTACTCAGCTGATTTATTTAACGAAGATTCGTTACGGTTAGAGGCGTTAAATCAATTGGTTCAAGAGCAGCTTATTGTGCACACCATTAGACAAGATGGTTATGCCGTTTCTGACAAAACTGTGCTCGATACGATTGCGAATTTTGAGGCTTTTCATAAAGACGGTAAGTTCGACAAAGAAATTTACCAACAACTTTTACAGGCTAAAGGGCAAAGTTCAGCCGGGTTCGTAGAGCAAGTTAAAGTGGGGCTCGAGCGTGATCAATTCATAAACTCTGTAGTGGCCACTACCCTAGTTGACGATGTGGAGATACTTGATTTTTATCGGCTCAATAATCAAGAGCGAGAAATACGCTATGTAACGTTGCCGATGAAAGCGGTGGTTGAAAACATACGATCAACTAATCAAGAAGTTGCGGATAGTTATAGCCGTAACGAGCACCTTTTTAAGACAGACGAAACTATTTCTATCGATTATGTGGAACTTAAACTGTCAAACTTAATGGATGAAGTGGTAGCGACTGATGAGGAATTGAAAGCGTTCTATGAAAATGAAAAGCAGGCGTTTACAGTTGAAGGTAAAAGACGGGCGAGCCATATTTTATTGGAAGCGCCGAGCGGTACGAGCGAAGAAGAATCGGAGTCTAAGCGTGCTATGGCAGAAAGTGTTCTAAAGCGTATTAAAGCAGGCGAGGACTTTGCCGCGTTAGCCAAAGAGTTTTCTGATGATATTGGTTCATCAGCTTCAGGTGGTGATTTAGGCATCGTTTCTGCTGGGCTATTAGAGCCGGTGCTAGAAAAGCCTTTTTTACGTTTGCAAGAAGGCGAAGTTACAGATGTGATTCAATCACAATATGGCTTTCAAATTGTAAAGTTGACAGAGCTCGTGCCCAGCAAGGTTGAATCGTTTGAAACCGCAAAAGATAAAGTGGAACAGCTTTATAAACAAAAAATTGCGGGGGAGAAATTTTATCAATTAGGGGAGCGCCTAACACAGCTTAGTTTTGAGAACCCCGATTCACTTGATGTGATTACTGACGAGCTGGACCTTGTTGTGCTACATCATGATGCGCTTAAGAGAGATATGCCACAAGCTAAGACGGCCGAAAAAACGGATGATTTTGCCTCTAATGATAAGGTTCTTCACGCAGCTTTTTCCGAAGATGTTTTAGCCGGTAACAATAGCGAGCCCGTTGAAGTAGACGAAAACCATTTTATGGTTTTGCGCGTTACCAAACACCAACCCTCCATGACGGAACCGCTTGAGAATGTACGTGGCGCGGTTAACTTGATGGTTAAGCAAGAAAAAGCAGGTGTTATGCTTAATGAAAATGCCAATAAAATTGTGGCTGAATTAAAAGCAGGCGCTACGCTTGATGCTATTGCGAGCCAAAATAAGTTATTAATTACTAATCCGGGTCTGATTAAAAGGACGTCGCAAGACGCACCGGAAGAGCTCTTGCGGGAAGCCTTCAGCATGGCCCACCCAGTTTCTGGTTCCTTAGTTTATAAGTTATCGCCTTTGCAAATGGGAGATGTGGTTGTAATAGAGCTGTCAGATATTGTTGATGGCGAATCCAGCAAAATCAGTTTAGGAGCGAAAGGTTCGTTTAAGAAATTTCTTGCGCGTCTGAAAGGGGAAGTTAGCTTGGCGGCTTCACTCGCTAACCTCAGTGTAGACGCGGATGTCGTTATAGCTAATCAGCTGGCTAATTAATACATGCCTATGAAGCTACTATGAAATTACATTGGCAAATATTCATAGCCATCGGCCTCGCACTTGCCGCAGGACTGTTGACGGGAGAAGAAGCAGGTTTTGGTACATTTCGTTTTTATGATGCATATGCCTTTCTTGGCACGTTATTTCTAAATGCACTAAAAATGCTCATCGTGCCGCTTATTCTGGCCTCTATTATTTGTGGTATCGCCAATATGGGTGATCTTACTGGTCTTGGCCGCCTCGGTGGCAAAACGATTACTTATTACTTATGCACGAGTCTGATTGCCATACTCATTGGCTTGATACTCGTCAATATTATTGAACCTGGCATTATCGATGGCGAGCCGGTTCGTGACAGAGTTGGCTTAAGCGAAAACGTTGAAGAAATTACCGCTAAGGTGAGTGGTAAAGGTGCCGGCGATATAACGGGTGTTTTCCTACGCATGGTGCCGACTAATATAGTAGCGGCTGCAGCAAATGGTCAAATGTTAGGCCTTATCTTCTTTGGCTTGCTGTTCGGTTACTTTATGACGCAGGTTGAGGGTCAAAAAAAGGGTGTATTGCTATCCTTCTGGAACGCTGTTTTAGAGGTTATGATGAAGATGACCGATTGGGTGATGAAGTTTGCGCCTATCGGTGTGTTTGGTCTAGTGGCAAAGGTGGTGGCTTCAACTGGGCTAGACGCCTTTCTCCCTTTGTTATATTTCTTTTTTACTGTGGTATTGGCGCTACTCATTCACTTTACACTCGTGATGTCATCAGCACTGAAATATATCGGCAGGGTTAATCCGCTAAGACACTATAAGGCGATGCTGCCCGCTTTATTGACGTCATTTTCTACAAGCTCTTCATCCGCGACATTACCTATTACGCTTGAGTGCGTAGAAAAAAATGCGAATGTATCAAATAGGACCAGCAGCTTTGTGTTGCCGTTAGGTGCAACCATTAATATGGATGGCACAGCGCTTTATGAGTGTGTAGCAGCGATGTTTATCGCGCAAGCTTACGGCTTAGAACTTGGGCTTACTACACAATTTTTAATTGTATTAACGGCGCTGGTCACCTCAATTGGTGTAGCAGGCATACCCGCTGCGAGCTTAGTCGCTATTAGTATTATCTTGCTCACTATAGGGCTCCCCCTCGAGGCAATCGGTTTGATCCTCGCGGTTGACCGAGTGCTTGATATGTGTCGCACAAGTGTTAATGTTTTTAGCGATTCTTGCGGTGCCGTGATTATTGCGCGTAGTGAAGGCGAGGATCAAATTTTACAAAAGCCCTAAATGACGTCCACACCCATTGCTTTGTTGAAGTGTTTCCGCCCTTAGGACTATTCGTTTTATGCCTTCTTACAACGTCCTGCACAGACATTGTTTTAAATAACCCTTATAGTCAGCAAGAAAGCCAAAAGGCGGTGATTTACTCGTCGTTCTCAGAGCGGCCTAAACACTTAGACCCCGCGCGCGCGTATAGCTCAAATGAATACGCTATTATCGCGCAAGTTTACGAACCCTTATTCCAATACCATTATTTAAAAAGGCCTTACCAATTGGTACCTCTCTTGGCCAAAGAGATGCCGTTGGTTAGCTATTACGGCCATTCAGGGGAAAAATTACCACGGAACACTAGTGCAGCACGCATCGCTTATAGTGAGTATTATTTAAGCCTACAAGGAGGCGTTCAATTCCAACCACACCCCGCGTTTAATTTAGCGTTGCACAAAGCTTTACCCAATGAATGGGATAGACAGTCATTAAATTCATTGGCATCGAACACCCGCACGCTGACGAGCGACGACTTTATTTACCAAATTAAGCGTCTAGCAGACCCTGCAACTCAGTCACCAATAGCAGGGCTTATGAAAAACTATATCGTTGGATTTGCCGATTTTATGCAAGCACAAGGCGTGTTGCAAAAAGAACAACCTCATCTCAGAAAGGCTGAAAGGCTGCACTCGCTTAACCTTTCGGGCGTAAGAAAGATTGATGATTTACATTTCATTATTCGAATAAAAGGCAAGTATCCCCAGTTCTTAAATTGGCTGGCGATGCCATTTTTTGCCCCTATGCCGTGGGAGGCGGATGCTTTTTATTCTAATGCTGAACTAGTTAAGAAGAATATGACTCTAGACTGGTTCCCGATAGGAACCGGGCCTTATTGGCTTAAAGAGAATAATCCGAATCGGCGTATTGTGTTAGAAAAAAACCCAAATTTTCATCTTGAAACGTACCCCGCTGAAGCAGATACGATATTTAAAAAAATGGGTTTGCTGCACGATGCGGGTAAAAAACTACCGTTAACCGAGAAAGTCATTTTTTCTTTAGAAAAAGAAAGTGTCCCGTATTGGAATAAATTTTTGCAAGGCTATTACGATGTATCGGGTATAAGTTCTGATAGTTTTGACCAAGCCGTTAGTTTTTCTGCAACGGGTAATATCGGTTTAACTCAAGATATGCAAGACCGGGGCATAAGCCTTCAAACCGCTGTAACGACCTCGAGTTATTATTTTGGGTTTAATATGATGGATAAGGTCGTAGGTGGCGACTCAGATAGTGCACGCCTGCTACGTCAGTCAATCTCAATTGCGATTGATTATGAAGAATATATTTCTATTTTTCAGAATGGAAGGGGTGTACCAGCGCAAAGCATTATTCCACCCGGCATTTTTGGCCATGTATCAGGTAAGGAAGGCGTTAACCCCACGACCTATCGTTGGCAAGAGGGGTATAAACGTCGCTCACTAGAAGAGGCCAAAGTCTTATTAACAAAGGCAGGCTTTCCATCGGGGCGAAATGTTAAAACGGGAGAACAGCTGGTGTTGTATTTTGACACGATGGATAGCGGCCCCGATAGCAAAGCCCGTTTAAACTGGCTGCGTAAACAATTTAGAAAGCTAAATATTGAATTGGTTGTGCGTGCAACGGATTACAATCGTTTTCAAGAGAAGATGAGAAACGGTAGCGCACAAATGTTTATGTGGGGCTGGAATGCGGATTACCCGGACCCTGAGAATTTCTTATTTTTACTTTATGGGAAGAACGCTAAAGCATTACACGGTGGCGAGAATGCATCGAATTATCAAAATGCAGA
Source organism: Cycloclasticus sp. symbiont of Poecilosclerida sp. M (assembly GCA_002101225.1). GTDB lineage: Bacteria > Pseudomonadota > Gammaproteobacteria > Methylococcales > Cycloclasticaceae > Cycloclasticus. The sequence continues at coordinate 12,949 of LWTN01000216.1, forward strand.
GTTTGATCGCTTATTTGAACAAATGAGTAGTATGAATAATACGGCTGAACGCCAAGTGATAATCGACCAAATGATTTCAATAAGCCGTAAAGATGCGCCGTGGGTATGGGGTTTTCATCCCAAGGCGTTTTCTCTGCATCACGCGTGGTACAAGAATTCAACGCCCAACTTAATGGCTAATAATAAAACTAAATACGTTCGGGTTGAGCCAATAGCACGAAAAGCATATCAAAATAAATGGAATCAAGCGGTCATCTGGCCGCTGGTTATTGGTCTATTTATGTTGCTGTTGCTTGTTGTGCCAGCTGTTATCAGTTACAGAAAAATTGAGCGTGCTACAGCGTTATGATTAATTACATCTTACGACGGCTCTTGTATGTATTTCCCGTTTTGCTTGGGGTGAACATACTCACTTTCGTGTTATTTTTTGTCGTTAACTCACCCGATGATATGGCGCGTATGCAATTAGGCGATAAGCACGTTAGCCAAGAAGCTGTAGATAATTGGAAGGTCCAACGCGGCTATGATTTGCCGCTATTATGGAACGAAGGAGTCAGTGGCCTTTCTAAGGCACAAGAGACAATTTTTTTCAAAAAATCGATTAGCTTATTTCTACTAGATTTCGGACTGTCGGATAGCGGCCGCGATATTCTTTCTGATATTAGCCAACGCATGTGGCCTAGTTTGGCACTTGCGATACCTTCCTTAATTGTTGGCTTATTGGTTAATATCACCTTTGCATTATTATTAATTTTTTATCGAGGGAGTTACCTCGAATATGGCGGTTTGTTTTTGTGTATTGCTTTGATGTCCATCTCGGGGCTTTTTTATATTATTGCCGGTCAATATTTAGTGGGTAAATTATTAGTGCTGACGCCCATTTCTGGATATGCACCCGGTACAGATGCTTTTAAATTTATTATTTTACCCGTGCTCATTGGGGTCGTCGGCGGACTAGGTGCCGGTGCACGATGGTACCGCACACTGTTCCTTGAAGAATCTTCTAGAGATTATGTAAGAACAGCAAAGGCCAAAGGCTTATCGGATCTCAATGTTCTATTTAGGCACGTCCTTAAAAATGCGATGATCCCCATTTTGACGGGAATAGTCGTAGTGTTACCTTTGCTGTTTATGGGTAGTTTGATTACGGAGTCATTTTTTGGCATTCCCGGCTTGGGCAGTTACACCATCGATGCGATTAATCGACAAGATTTTGCAATCGTTCGTTCTATGGTTTTCTTGGGGTCTTTTCTTTACATCATTGGCTTATTGTTGACCGACTTGTCTTACACCTTAGTTGATCCGCGCGTAAGGCTGGATTGATGTTGGCGCTACTTTGGAGCGACATACTTATCTTCTTGCTCATCGGAGGGCTGGTGCTTAGTGCGTACTTTGCAAGCAAGCAAGAACAAACACGCCGCCCTTGGCGAAAAGCATTTCAAAGCCGAGTGGGAACGGCTTCATTCGTCGTACTCTTGGTGTTTCTATTAGTTGGCTTGCTCGATTCAATACATATTAAACAAAGCGAATCGTTGTCACCTAGCTCTGAAGAACACACAGAGGTTGTTTTGAGTGTGTTGGATATTTTTCTAACGCCACTGAGGACTCAAATTGAAAAAACTTATTCAGCACCTTTCTCAAGCTTTGCTTATGCAAAGGAAATCAGCCTAGATGGAACAGGTGTTTCAGTTTGGACTGCACCGCGTTTAAGCTACGGCGGCGCTCACTTAGAACATCCGCAGGAAGAAATCTTTGGCGATGTTTTACAACGCTCATTGTTAGGGCTTTTGAAGGGCATAGCTGCTTGGTGTGTATTGCTGCTAGTGTTGGCTAAGGGGCCAAATGTTGTTGCGTTTATAAATCGCAGCGTGTTTAGGAAAACGGCGCTGTATACGCTGCTTGGGCTGTTACTGATAATTTTCGTAACCGCTGAATTAGTAGGCTTCTATCATATCCTCGGTACGGATAAAGTTGGAGAGGACGTCCTCTATCAGGCTTTGAAGAGCGTTAGAACGGGCTTAATAATTGGTTCTTTGACGACACTTGTGATGCTGCCAATTGCTATCACACTGGGGCTTTTGGCGGGCTTCTTTAGGGGCTGGGTTGATGATGCCATTCAGTATATCTATACAACACTAAGCTCAATCCCAAGTGTACTATTGATTGCAGCGGCTATATTAATGGCACAAGTTTATATGGCGAATAACCCTGAGTTGTTTAGCTCAGTGGCACAACGTGCCGATATGCGGCTATTGCTTTTGTGCGTCATTTTAGGGCTTACCAGCTGGACGGGGCTTTGCCGATTATTGCGTGCAGAAACACTCAAAATTAGAGAGATGGACTACGTACAGGCAGCACAAGCTCTTGGGGTAAGAAAGCTGACTATTTTGAAACGACATATCTTGCCTAATGTGATGCATTTGGTGATGATTACGGTTGTTTTAGATTTCAGCGGTTTAGTGCTGGCAGAAGCGGTGTTGTCGTATATCAATATCGGGGTCGACCCTTCAACGTATAGCTGGGGAAATATGATTAACAGTGCGCGTTTAGAAATGGCGCGTGAGCCAATTGTATGGTGGTCTCTAGCAGCATCTTTTATTTTTATGTTTGGGCTAGTGCTAGCTGCGAACCTATTTGCCGACGCCGTACGTGATGCGTTTGACCCGCGCAGTAAGCACTAAAAATTTTAATCTACCAAATCCACTTATGAACAAATACGTCATCCACCAAACTGTCTTATCAGATGAAGTAAAGGCAATTGTCAAAAACACCTTTGGGGCAGAAGCAACTAAAGCTGATGGGTTTTTTATTGTTGAGTCTAATCAGTATTTAGATTCGGTTTCACTAGCCGATGTACGAAAAGCACTATCATGTGACATTAATTTAATTAAAGCGGGCTTTATAGGGGAAGACGTAGGCTTACTGGTGACAGATATGGATTCCACCTTGATTTCGATTGAGTGCATCGATGAAATAGCCGATATGCTAGGTTTAAAAAAAGAAGTGTTCTCGATTACTGAGGCTGCTATGCGTGGAGAACTCGATTTCGCTGAATCATTGACAAGGCGAGTTACTCTATTAAAAGGCTTGCCAGAGACAGAGCTTGAGAGAGTCTATGATGAAAGGTTAAGTCTAAACCTGGGTGCAGAAAAGCTAATTGATTATTTAAAAGAACAAGCAATAAAACTAGCTCTGGTATCGGGTGGTTTTACCTTTTTCACAGAACGTTTAAAAAAGCGTTTAGAGATAGATTACACATTGGCCAATACGCTCGAGATTCAAGATGGCCGCTTAACAGGTCGTGTTGTTGGAGAGATTATTGGTGCGCAGTCTAAGGCAGATTTGCTCGTGGAATTATCAAATAAACTAGGTTTACAGAAACAGCAGGTCATCGCTATGGGTGATGGAGCGAATGATCTACTTATGATGGAACAAGCGGGCTTAAGTGTGGCTTATCACGCAAAACCAACCGTTCAAGAGCAAACCGATGCGCAGTTGAATATTTCTGGTTTGGATGCCGTTATCGATATTCTAAAAACCTAAATAAAGTGCAAAGTCCTCTCTTATCAGTTCGAGGCCTAAAGACTGAGTTTTCACAGTCGGGTCAAACTATCAAAGCAGTTGATGGTATTAGTTTTGATATTGCAAAAGGGGAAACATTCGCACTAGTTGGCGAGTCAGGTTGCGGTAAATCTGTTTCAGCGTTATCCGTATTAAGGTTGTTACCTCGCAATGCAAAGGTGAGGGAAGGGCAGGTTTTATTCCAAGGTCAAGACTTGTTGCACGAGCCCGAGTTTAATATGCGGACTATCCGTGGATCGCGAATATCGATGATTTTCCAAGATCCGATGAGTGCGCTTAACCCAGTGATGACCATTGGAGAGCAAATCAGCGAATGCTTTGCCATTCACGATAATGTGGGGCAGAAGTCGCATAAGAATGAGGTGCTTAAGCTAATTAAACAAGTCGGTCTTGCTGAGCCTTCTGTGCGCTATAACGAATATCCTCATCAGTTATCAGGCGGTATGCGACAGCGCGTTGTGATTGCTATTGCTTTGGCCAATAAGCCGGATCTGTTAATTGCGGATGAACCAACCACGGCGCTAGACGTGACCATTCAGGCACAAATTCTGCAATTATTAAAAGACTTGCAAAGCGAATTGGGGATGGCGCTTTGGATTATTACCCACGACCTTGGCTTAGTTTCAGAGTATGCCGATAGAGTGGCGGTGATGTACGCAGGCGAATTGGTTGAAGTGGCTCCAAACGAAACTTTTTTTGATGTTCATAAGCCGCATCACCCTTATACCAAGCGGTTATTTGACGCGCTTCCTAGCACACAAAAACGCGATACCTTGTTAACCACTTTAAAGGGAGCGGTGCCATCGCTTAGTTCAAAATTTAAGGGTTGTCGTTTTGCCGAACGTTGTCCTTTAAAACAAGCTGATTGTCTTTCGGCAGAGGTTGATTGGCGTGATGAATCGCCTAGGCATCAAATCAGGTGCTTGCACTATGGCATTGAGCAAGCCGAAGTTAATGCAGAGAAATTTAATGCATCAAATGCGACAACCGATTCTACGGGCTCATTACTCCGTATTGATGATTTAAAGATTCACTTCCCTATTAAGAAAGGTTTTTTCAAAAGAACGTGTGGTTACGTAAAAGCGGTTGATGGAGTCAGCTTAGATATCAAAGCAGGTACAACGGCTGCGCTCGTCGGTGAATCGGGCTGTGGTAAGACCACATTGGGAAAAGGTGTGTTGCAGTTGTTACCCATCACGTCGGGATCGATTGCTTATCGAGGTGAGGAGCTAACTCAGCTAAGCGAGCAGCAGCTTCGTCAATATCGCCATCACTTGCAAATTATTTTTCAAGATCCGTTTTCGTCGATGAACCCGCGCTTGCTCGTTGGTGAGGTGATTAGAGAGGGCTTTCAAAGTTTGAGCCAACAATTATCAGATACCGAAAAGACACAGCGTTGTGAAGAGTTATTACAGCAAGTTGGCTTAAACCCAGATACGCAACTGTGCTATCCACATGAGTTCTCAGGTGGACAAAGGCAACGCATCTGTATTGCACGCGCATTAGCGGCCAATCCCTCTCTAATCGTTTGTGATGAGCCTACCAGTGCCCTTGATGTATCAGTGCAAGCACAAGTGCTCAATTTGCTTAAAAAACTTCAAATTGAAAGCGGTTTAAGTTACTTATTTATCACCCACGATTTGTCCGTCGTCTCCTTTATTGCTGATACGGTGGCTGTTATGTATTTAGGCAGAATTGTCGAGCAAGGAACGACCGAAGAGGTGTTGCAAAATCCAGCTCATCCCTACACAAAAGCACTCTTGGCTGCGGTGCCTGAGTGGGATAAAAGCAAAAAGATAAAAACCATTAAATTGGCGGACAACTTACCTTCAGCTTCAAATCCGCCCAGTGGCTGTCACTTTCATACGCGTTGTGAGGAGGCTATGCCAGACTGTAGTCAAATTGAGCCAGCAAAACATGGGCTCAGTGCAACACATGACGTGAGCTGTTTGAAATTTAAGAACGAGTAATATCGACTATTATCTTCAGTTTTTGCCCTGGCTTTAAATACTTCTTATTAAGCGTGTTCCAACGTTTTAAGTCATTAATGCTGACGTTGAATTTTCTAGATATTAAATATAAAGAATCGCCCGTTCTTACCGTGTACCGAATGGTTTGTTCTTTATGTTGGCGCGCGAGCTGAGAGACAACACTGGTTTGCGATACTACCTGACCTGTTTGCCAGATATTGATGATTTGTCCAGCTTTAAGTGTATCGCCTGGTGCCATCGCATTCCACTTAGCTAAAGAACGAACAGATACGTGATATTTGTTTGCAATGCCCCATAAAGAGTCGCCATTTTTTACGACGTAGACGAGCTTCTTTCCATTTCTTTTGGTGTTGATAATACCTTTTTTACGTTCATCCGCGCTGCTTGAATAGCGTGACGGTTGATAACGGGGTGTTGGAATCAGCAGGTATTTACCCGCACGTATCAAGTGCCCTTTTATATCATTGGCCCGTTTAATTAAAGCCAAGCTTGAATGGTATTTAGTCGTGATGTGGCTTAGGGTTTCACCGGATTGAATTTTGTGCCGAGTAAATTGTATGCGTTGATCATCGGGTAAAGAGGCAAGTTGTTGGGTGAAGCTTTTAGCCTTATTCGTCGGCACCAGTAAATAATGTGGTCCTTGTGGGTCGGTCGCCCATTGGTTAAAACAAGGGTTTAATTGATACAGTTCATCAATAGAAATATCAGCCATTTGTGCAGCCCGAGCTAAATCAATTTGTTTCTCAATATTAACCCGTTGAAAATAAGGTGTATTCGGAATGTTCAATAGTTGAATATTGTACTTTTCTGCGTGCGACAGAACATGTGCGATAGCGAGTAGCTTGGGGGCGTAATGCTTGGTTTCTTTACGTAAATTTAGAGACCAAAAGTCAGTCGGCTTGTTTAACTTTAGATTCCTCTTAATGGCAGATGAAACAGATCCTCCTCCGGCATTGTAAGCAGAAAGAGCAAGCAACCAGTCACCGTCAAATCGTTGAGCTGATTTTTCAAGGTAGCTTAATGCAGCATGTGTGGATGCATAAACATCACGCCTGCCGTCGTACCACCAAGTTTGTTTTAAGCCGTAATATTTACCCGTGGAGGGGATGAACTGCCAAAGTCCAGCAGCACGCCCATGGGAGTAAGCAAAAGGTCTAAAAGCACTTTCAACGATAGGTAATAGCGCAATTTCACCTGGTATGCCGCGCTTTTCAATTTCGTTAACAATAAAGTAAAGGTAAGGCGCTGCATTTTGCTGAATGCGATTCAGATAATCGGGGTGGTTTACGTACCAATTTATTTCAGCTTGAACGCGTGCATTGTTAATTTCTGGTAAGGCGTAAAGTGAGAACAACCGTGGCCATAATTGTGCTTGTTTAGCATCGCTGGTCGTTAATGAAGAATGCGTGTTTGGTGGTTGGTTGTCAAACCTTGAGGAGAACTGTTTAGTCGGTTGCGAAGTACAGGCGGAAAGAGTGATGAAAGCAGAAAATAAAAATAATTTAACAGTTCTATTTGTGATTAAATAATTCATACAACGTGGCGAATTAAAAATTAAAAGCCGCATTATAAAGTGTTTAGGATATGCGAGATAAAAATACTTCGGTAGATGTTGGTCCTAAAGGGTTAAGGCATTGGTTTAGAACGCCAATAGGCGAGGTTTACCGTCACGCTGAATCCATGATACTCAGTGCAGTGTTGCGAGAAAACTTTCGAAAAGAAGTATTGCAAATTGATTTGATTGGTTGGGAAGGTGAGTTTCATGAGGCCATGCGGTTCGCCCACTACACGATTCTGGATGCGGATGCGCCAGAGGAAAGTGAGTATGCGCGTGTCACTGGGACGCCTGACGAAATACCTATCGATACGCACAGTATTGATATCGTCATTCTTCCTCATACCTTAGAATTTGAAAGTGATCCACATCAAGTTCTACGTGAAGTGAACCGAGTGCTAAAGCCAGAAGGTATTGTTTTGTTATTGGGTTTTAACCCTTGGGCTTTTTGGCATATCCCCCGTTTCTTTCCAAAAGCGAAGGAGCGGACGCCTTGGCACGGGCGCTTTATAAGTCGTTATCGGGTCGTAGATTGGCTCAAGTTATTAAATATTGAAATAGAGGTGAGTAAAGGCTTTTGTTTATTGCCGATTGTTAAATCATCACCAGACAATAAGGTAAAATCATTGCTTGGAAAGGCGATGGCTTGGCTACCTTTTTTATCTGCTGCCTATTTTATAATGGGCGTTAAGAGAACGACGAAAGGAACGCCTGCGTTTCACCTGAATGATTTAAAAGAACGGTTTATATCCCCTTTATCCAACCCAGAGCCAGCAAAAAAGAGCCTCCATGAAAAAGGAAAACATGCAAATTTACACTGATGGTGCGTGCCGTGGAAATCCCGGTATTGGCGGTTGGGGAGCGATTTTAATATATGCTGACCACACGAAAGAAATATGTGGAGGAGAGCTTGAGACGACAAATAACCGCATGGAATTAACGGCGGTTATTAGAGCGTTAACGGCGGTAAAGTCTACGTCAACAATTGATTTGATGAGTGATTCTCAGTATGTGCTGAAAGGTATTAACGAATGGCTACCTAATTGGAAAAAAAGAAATTGGCGAACAGCGGGTAAAAAGCCAGTGAAAAACGTCGACTTATGGCAACAGCTAGATGCGCTTTCGCAAGAGCACGCTATTAACTGGGTGTGGGTTAAAGGACACAGTGGCGATGCGGGCAATGAAAAAGCAGACCAGTTAGCCAACAAAGGTATTGATGATTTACCAAGCGCCAAATAATCATGAGAGACCTCAGCATAACTACTGCGCTTGACAATACAGCCTTGCTTAAAGCACCTACTGTTGGTAAAAAACGGCATCAAAATGCTCATTTACACATGTAAACTGCGCTTTCTCGCCAGTTTTTCCTCGCCTAAAGCGCCTACTTTTGGTGTCTTGCCTGCGCTCGCTACGGTATGCTGAGGCCTCTATGAGACAAATAATATTAGATACTGAAACAACAGGGCTTGAACCAAAACAAGGGCATAAAATTATTGAGGTCGGTTGCGTTGAACTAGTTAACCGTAAGCTGACAGGAAATAACTTTCACTTCTACCTTAATCCAAAGCGTTTTATTGACGATGGGGCTATAGAAGTACACGGTTTAACCAATGAGTTTTTAGAAGATAAGCCATTATTTGAGGATATTGCCGATAAGTTGCACGATTACTTAAAGGGCGCTGAAATCGTCATACATAACGCACCGTTTGACGTGGGCTTTATCAATAATGAATACGCCTTGATGGGTTCAGAGCACGATGATATGAAGACTTGGTGTGAGATAACAGATACCTTGCAAATGGCGCGTAAAATGTTTCCAGGGCAAAGAAATAGCCTTGATGCTCTATGTAAACGCTATGAGATAGATAACAGCCAACGTCAATTGCACGGTGCGTTGTTAGATGCCGAGATTCTCGCCGATGTATACCTCATGATGACAGGTGGTCAGGGGTCATTATTAATGGGAGATGAGGCACTAACGAGCGATAGTAATGCCAAAAAGCTTGATCGTTCAAAACTTAAATTAACCGTGGTAAAGGCAACACCAGAGGAATTGCTAGAGCATGAAGAAAGGCTCAAATCAATTGCAACGGAAAGCGGCGATTGTCTTTGGAATACTTTGGATAAAGAAAACAAAAAGGTCAATTAATGAGAATAGTTAACAAATATAAACTCGGGGCTTTAGCCCTCGTTAGCTGCAGTTTCCTAATGGCTCAAATTATATTTGCTGGCGATTTGAGTACGTCACTGCCCCATCAAGATGTGATTGCTAAGAAACAAACTGAGTCGGCACTGTATTTAACCGCAGCCCAGGCCTACAAGCTCGTTAAAAAAGGCGATAAAGATGTGTTGTTTATTGACGTAAGAACACCAGCCGAAGTTGAATTTGTCGGTTGGACGCCATTGGTCGACGCGGTGATTCCCTATATGTCGAATGACTACGACGAATGGAATGAAAAAAAGCACCGTTACCTAAAAGTCATTAATGGGGGTTTCCCCATCGTGTTTGAAGACCTCGTTGTAGAAAAGGGGCTAAATA
>LWTN01000217.1 GCA_002101225.1 Cycloclasticus sp. symbiont of Poecilosclerida sp. M
AGTATTCAGAAAACTGAATCAGGAGCCTTTTATTTTCTTTCTCAATAATGCCCGATATTTTACCTATGAGGAAAGCTGAACCCTGAGAGATTTTAATATCACTTGGAAAGTGCTCTCTTAAAGTATTACTTTTTGTAGCAACTATATATTGACACTTCTCTATTCTTTTTTTATTTGCTGACCAATAACCAGAACCACCTTCAATAATCATGGTTTCAAACGGCTTGCTTGTAAAAACAATAACTGTATCCATAACTTACTCCTACTCTTATTTAAGATGCAATAAGTTTATAGCTTGAAGTAGATAAAGTCAACATAAGTTTATATATAAACTTATGTTGACTACTTGAAACTCAAAGCCTAACAGTGTTAATAAGCGGAAGAGATTGTCCACGTATTAATTGTATATAGGTGGATAGAACTTCCATGTATTGTGATATTAAAGGGCAAACATGGATAATAGCCATTAAATATCATCACTCATTATTTAAACATGGTTTTGCTTTACAGCTAATGCTTATTGTTAAAGCGGTAACCTGTAAAAATTTTAAGCGTTCAAACTACGGGTGACAATCTCTAGCACGTCCTTCGATATACCTGAATGCGACTGTATGCGACTAAGTTGTTGTTTGATGTGATTTTGACGGCCCATAGCAAACTTTTTCCAACGGCTTAAGGAATTAGCCAAACGTGCTGCAACTTGCGGGTTAATAGCGTCTAAAGCGATGATGTTGTCGGCGATGAAAGCATAGCCTGAACCATCGGCGGCGTTAAAATGCAGCGGGTTAGCCATGGCAAACGCGCCAATAAGAGAACGCACGCGGTTGGGTGTTTTTATATCAAAGTCTGGGTGTTTAAGCAGTTGTTTTACGCCGTCTAGCGCGTCTTGTTTTTCCGAGATTGCTTGTAAGCCAAACCACTTATCAATAACCAGCGCTTCACCTTTCCACTGCGCATAAAAGGCATCGAAGTAGGGCGTGCTTTGCGCGCTATCTCGATGGCTTAATTGCCCCAGTGCAGCGATTTGGTCACTCATATTTTGTGCCGTATCAAATTGATTTGTGCAAAGAGTGGTGACGCGTTCATCTTCCAGTGTCATTAAATAACTCAAGGACACGTTTTTGAAGGTGCGTTGCGCAATTTCTTGTGGCTTAATGCCAGCATTCACGTGGTGAAATTGTTCATAGTTGCTTAACCATAAATCTTTCAGTGAACTGGCTAACGAGTGTTTAATAAAGCGGTGTGCCTCGAACAGCGCATTAATATCAACGACCTCCATCTGTTCCATTAAGTAAGCCTTGGAGGGCAAACTGAGCAATAGAGACTGGTAGGCTAAATCATCCAATGGTTGTTGCAATAATGAGCGGAAAGTTTCAATAAACGCTTGCGGCAATGCAGAAGGGGGTTGCTCATTTTGCAATGCTTTAACGGCGTTAAAAATAAGCGTGCTGAAACAGTTTTGCCCAGCTTCCCAACGATTAAAGGGATCTGTATCGTGTTGGAAAAGGTGGATGGTTTGTTCCACGCTCAAGTGGTGACGCAATTTTACGGGGGCTGAAAACCCTCGCAAAATAGACGGTATGGGCTCGCTTTTAATCGCCTCGAAGGTAAAGCTTTGTTCGGGTTCTGTTAGCTCTAGTACAACAGATGTTTGTTGTTTCGCCAGTGTTATTTCTTTGCCTTGCCCATTAATTAAACCTACTCGAATAGGAATATGAGAAGGTTCTTTGAAAGATTGATTGGGAGTAGCAGGACAGTGCTGCTTAAACGACAAAGTGTATATTTCTTTGTCGGCGTCATAGTGCGTTACAACCTCAACGACGGGTGTTCCCGCTTGGCTATACCAACGCCTAAATTGCTTAAAGTTTACGTCGTTGGCGTCTTCTAATGCTTTAACAAAATCTTCGGTTGTAACGGCTTCTCCGTCGTGCCGTTCAAAGTATAAATCACAGCCTCTTCTAAACCTTGCCTCGCCTAATAAAGTGTGCAGCATACGCACAACCTCAGCGCCCTTCTCATAAATGGTTAGTGTATAAAAATTGTTAATTTCGGCGTAGACATCGGGGCGAATGGGGTGGGCAAGTGGGCCTGCATCTTCTGCAAATTGATGCGTGCGGAGCATGTTGACATCGTTGATGCGCTTTACCGCATCAGAGGTTTGGTGTGCGGTAAATTGCTGATCGCGAAAAACCGTAAAGCCTTCTTTTAAACTAAGTTGGAACCAATCGCGGCAGGTAACGCGATTGCCCGACCAATTGTGAAAATACTCGTGCCCAATAACCGCTTCTACGTTTTCAAAGTCGGTATCGGTGGCGGTCTTTTCGCTGGCTAAAACGTATTTGGTATTGAATACATTAAGCCCTTTGTTTTCCATCGCCCCCATATTGAAATGGCTGACGGCGACGATCATATAAATATCGAGGTCGTACTCTCGGCCAAAGGCTTTTTCATCCCAGCGCATAGCGTTCTTTAACGACTGCATGGCGTGTTGGCTTTTTTCTAAATCGTGTTCTTCTACGTAGACTTCGAGCGCGACGTTGCGGTTTGAGCTCGTGGTGAAGTTGTCTTTTAGACACGCTAAATCACCCGCCACTAAGGCAAAAAGATAACTGGGTTTTGGGAAGGGGTCGCGCCACTCAATCCAGTGTTTATTATTATCTAATTCCCCTGCGTTTATTCGGTTGCCGTTTGAGAGCAGAACGGGGTAAAGCTGCTTGTCGGCGGTTAGTTTTACGCTGTAGGTGGACATGACATCTGGGCGATCTAAAAACCATGTGATGCGCCTAAACCCTTCCGCCTCACATTGTGTGCACAACATTTTATTCGATTCGTATAGGCCGCTTAACGCCGTGTTACTGGCCGGGTTAATACGGTTGCTTATTTCTAAAACAAACTCGTTAGTGGGTTGGTGAATGGTGAGTGTTTCTGCGTCGAGCGTGTAATCCGTGTCGTTTAGTGTTTCGCCGTTTAGCGTAATGGAGACGAGGCTTAGCTCTTCTCCCATTAAAACTAGGTCTGGTGATATCTTTTTGCAATCAGGGTTTCGCCGAAGGTTAAGTTTGGATTGAACGAGCGTATCGTCGGCCGATAAATTAAATTGCAGGTCGGTGTGGCTGATGAGAAATTCAGGAACCGTGTAGTCTTTTAGATAGATCGTTTTAAGTTCAGTATTAGGCATTTTTGTTCTTAGTTAGATTTAATCGCGGCGAAAAACAACAGTAACCACGCAGCAATTAGGAGGAGCCCTCCAACGGGTGTAATGGCGCCTAAAACTTTTAGGCCACTGAGGCTGAGTGCATATAAGCTTCCAGAAAAAATAACAATACCACCAAGCATAAACCAACCGGATTTACGTAATAAGCTGGAGGGGTTTTGTTGGTGTAATAGGCCGATGAGAATAAGGCCAATGGCGTGCCACATTTGGTAATCCGTCGCGGTACGATACACAGTAAGTAGATTAGGGGTTAACGAATCTTTAAGCGCGTGCGCGCCAAACGCGCCCAGTACAACGGCGAAAAAGGCGAAAACCGCGCCCCACGCGACAAAGGGATTGTTCTTCATGCGGGTTACTTTTCGAGCAAGCGCGGCATCACTTCGACTAAATTACAGGGGCGTGTTCGATAGTCGAGTTGTGCGCTAATGAGTTTATCCCACGCTGTCTTACACGCGCCAGATGAGCCCGGCACACAGAAGATATAGTGGCCATTAGCTACGCCTGCAATTGCGCGAGACTGGATGGTTGAGGTGCCAATTCCATCGTAAGAAATGGTACGAAAAACTTCGCCAAAACCATTTAGCACTTTATCAAGCAGTGGCTGAACCGCCTCGGGTGTTCCATCGCGCCCGGTAACGCCCGTGCCACCAGTGGTAATGATAGCGTTGATACTCGGATCCGCTATCCACTCAGACAGTTTGGCACGAATAAGGTACATATCATCTGGCACGATGGCCTTTTCGGCGCAGCTATGACCCGCCCCAACGAGTCGCTCAATAAGCGTTTTTCCTGATGTATCTGTTTCTTCTGTACGTGAGTCAGAGACCACCATGATGGCGATGCTGAGAGGAACAAAAGAGCGTTGTTGAGTAGACATAATAGTTATCGGATAAGTAAGAAGAAGGCGCTGTTGCCACGTTGGATATTGAGCAATAAAGGCTTTTGCCCCTTGGTGACGTTGATTAAATCGATAAGTGTTTTAACGCGAATTCTATTTGCCATGGTGATGATATCGCCTTTTCGCACACCAGCGATCCAAGCCGTTGAATTGGTTTTTATGTCAGTAACCTTGATGCCGCTTTTAGCAAAGCCTTGTTTATCTTGAGTTGTTAAATTTGACAGTTTAGCACCGGTTAATTTTTTATGTACTCGATTGCCTTTAACGGAGGCGATTACCTTTTTGCTGATTTTTAACGAGGCTGTTCTAGATTTTCCATTCCGGAGAGTTGTGAGTTTTGCGGTATCGCCAACGCTTAAAAGGCCTAGTATATTTCTTAGGTTAGCGCTACTTTTCACCGTGCGGCCGTTGATGGTTAGCACGATATCACCGGCTAATAAGCCTGCTTTTTCAGCCGAGGAACCTGCTTGCACTTGGCTAATAACGACGCCGCTTTTGCGGGGCAGTTTAAACGCTTGAGAAAGCTCCTTCGTTAAGTCTTGAACGGTAATACCTAATTGTCCACGGTTAACTTCACCAAATTTAACAATCTGGTTTTTTAGGCTGATGGCCATGTTGCTAGGGATGGCAAAACCGATACCGACGTTACCGCCACTAGGAGCAATAATAGCGGTGTTAATGCCAACGAGCTCGCCTCTAAGGTTAATCAGTGCGCCGCCCGAATTACCTGGGTTAATTGAGGCGTCTGTTTGAATAAAGTCCTCGTAACCTTCGATGCCTAGCCCTGTTCTTCCTAACGCACTGACGATGCCAGAGGTGACTGTTTGGCCCAACCCAAACGGGTTACCGATAGCAACCACAAAGTCTCCTACGCGAAGCCGGTCAGAGTTAGCTATTTTTAGATGAACGAGATTTTTTGCGCTAATTTGGATGACGGCAACGTCTGATTCAGGGTCGCTACCAACAACTTTGGCTGTGAAGTCTCGGCCATCTCGCAAGGTGACGGTGATTTCATCGGCTTTGTTAATGACGTGGTGGTTTGTAATGATGTATCCCTTGGCGGCATCAATGATTACGCCAGAACCTAAGCTTTGAGATGAGCGTTTGCGTGGTTGGTTGGGAATTCTAAAAAAACGGCGGAAAAATGGGTCACGTAATAACGGGTTTTCGCGCTCTTGAATGGAATTTTTAGTCGCAATATTAACAACGGCGGGGGTCGCCTTATCTAAAATAGGCGCGAGGCTAGGTAACGGCGCCTCGCCGATAGCGCTGGGTAGTGCAGCAAAAGAGCAGGTGCTAAAGCCGATTAAAATACTCGCTATTAAGCATTTGATTTTATTCATATTTTTATATTTTAGTTGTCAACATCATCAGCGTCAACTTGTCCGCTCATGCGGCGACGCACGTGTGACCAAGACATGCCCGTTGCGAGAATCAAGCACAAAATAGTTTGGCTAATATAGGTAACGGCTTCTACGTTATCGGCTGCGACAATTCCCCAGTCGATAATCATCCAGAAAAGCGTGCCAAAAAAAGCGACGGCAAGGACGATGCCGATGACACCTAAAGAGCGCAGTGTTGCACGGATAAAAATAATCCAGCCTATCAATAATATAAGACCTGCAAATGCCACCACGGGTGTGATGTCGGGAATTCTTGTAATGGCCCAATCATAGTAAGATAGACCGGCTGGGTTGTAGCTTGCAAAAATCAAAACTAAGGCCGCAATTAAGCGAGTGAAAAAATGTGACCACGAGAAGCTGTTCGATTTCATAAATCACCCTTAAAATTAGTTAAAAACCTCGTATCATTCTAACCGATAAATAATAAATAATTTATGAATGCACTTATGTTTTTCAAGCTGCAGCATAAGGATTAAAAAACACATTTTTATAAATAAAGGATTTAGTTTGAAGAAAGTAGCAATTGACGGCGATGACTATATTTTAATTCCTGATGTCGACTCTGTTGAGCCGTTAACATCGAAGGCATTTACGGTAGCCAGGGAGAAACACGCTAATACCGAGGGTTTTTTGGTGCGTGAAGAAGAAGACGCGCTTTTTGCGTATACAAACAGTTGCCCGCATACAGGCGCGCCTTTGAATTGGACGCCGGATCAGTTTTTAACCACGTCGCGTCGCTATATCCAGTGCAGTGTGCATGGAGCGATGTTTAAAATGAATGACGGGGAGTGTTTTTCTGGGCCGTGCATCGGTAAATTTTTAAAGCCGTTACGCGTTAAGGAACAGGGTGGAAAGTTTTATCTTGCGTATTCAGAGGTAAAAAAAAGCCCGTCGGTGTGACGGGCTTTTCTATTATTTAATCTTCGATTCTTTATACATGACGTGTTGCCTGACGACGGGGTCGTATTTCTTTATTTCCATCTTTTCAGGTTGCGTACGTTTGTTCTTAGTGGTTGTGTAGTAGTGACCAGTTTTAGCGCTGGATACTAATTTGATTTTTTCTCTCATGATTTTATCCCTAAACCTTTTCGCCGCGAGCGCGAATTTCTTTAAGTATGGTGTCTATACCGCGTTTATCAATGGTTCTTAAGCCATTAGCAGAAATGCGTAAACGCACCCAACGGTTTTCACTTTCCACCCAAAAGCGGTGGTGGTGAAGGTTTGGCTCAAAACGGCGACGCGTTCTGTTCTTCGCGTGAGAAACATTGTTTCCCGACATTGGGCTCTTGCCGGTGACTTGGCATACTTTAGACATGATAAACCTCAGTTAAATTATGTTTGTTTCCACAAATGCTGTGAAATGGTGCGGTTTTATACCAAAATCTCTAACTGGAGTAAAGAAAAAACTCTGGCTTATATCTTGTGTTTAAAGCCGTAATGGACAAAAAATAGTTAATAATCAAGTTGTTAGGAAATACACGATAAAAAATCACAAACTGATATTTTAATCATTAAATCTCACCTCTTTCTGCCAGCGAACACGATCCTTGCTGACCGATGATAAAGTGATCAAGGACACGCACGTCAATTAATTCTAAAGCCTGAATCAGTCTTTGCGTTATTTGGATATCCGACCGGCTAGGTTCGGGGTTTCCAGAGGGATGGTTGTGGGCGAAGATGACGGCAGCCGAATTGAGCTTGATAGCTTTGCGAACGACTTCTCGAGGGTGAACGCTAGCGCCGTCAATTGTGCCAAAGAAGAGCTCTTCAAAAGCGATTATTTGGTGCTTATTATCGAGGAATAGGCAGGCAAACACTTCTTGCTTTCTATGGGCTAACTGGCTGTGAAGGTATTTTTTTGTGTCGGCAGGGCTACTGATAACATCTTTCTTATCGAGGTTTTCGCGCAGGTGACGACGCGCCATTTCGAGCACAGCTTGTAGTTGGGCATATTTAGCTTCGCCTAAGCCAAGGCCTTCACAAAATTCTCGTTGCTCTGCGTGCAGTAAATTATTCAGTGAGCCAAATTGCTGAAGTAATTCGCGGGACAAATCAACAGCGGTTACGCCCTTTGTGCCTGTGCGTAAGAAGATGGCTAATAGTTCAGCATCGGATAGCGCTGATGGGCCTCGTAATAGAAGTTTCTCGCGAGGCCGTTCCTGAGCTGGCCAGTCAGTGATAGACATAATCAATCCTTGATAATGTTAAAGCGTTGCGCCCTAGAATATAACGTGTTGTGTGCCATAATAGAAACGATAAAAAGTACAAATTGGTCAATGCAAGAGAAGAGGCTTCATTCGAAAAGGGTTTTTTGGTGTGAATAAACTACAAAACAGGCGAGTTTTACTCGGCGTTACTGGTGGCATTGCGGCCTATAAGGCGGCTGAATTATTGCGACTATGCCAGTCGCAAGGTGCTGAGGTGCGCGTGGTGATGACGCATGGGGCGACAGAGTTCGTCGCGCCGTTAACCTTTCAAGCGCTATCAGGCTCGCCAGTGCACACACAATTACTGGATGCGGAAGAAGAAGCCGCGATGGGGCATATTAATTTAGCGCGTTGGGCAGATGTGATTATCGTGGCGCCTGCGAGTGCAAGCTTTATTTCACGTGCGGCTCGCGGTGAAGCGAGTGATTTATTAAGTGCGATTATTTTGGCGACAGAAAAAAAAGTGCTTATCGCGCCGGCGATGAACCGTGCGATGTATGAAGATAAGGTGACACAAAAAAACTTAGCCAATTTGACTGAGCGTGGCATGGTTATGTTAGGGCCAGACGAAGGTTTGCAGGCGTGTGGTGAAACAGGCTTTGGTCGTATGCTTGAGCCGGGAGCATTATTGCAGGACGTTGTGAGTGTGTTTCAAACCGGCGTGCTGGCGGGTTTAAATGTGTTGCTTAATGCAGGGCCAACGCGAGAAGCGATAGACCCCGTGCGTTATATCAGCAATCACAGTTCTGGAAAAATGGGGTTTGCAATGGCGCAGGCCTGTGCTGAAGCGGGTGCTGCTGTCACCCTTGTTGCGGGGCCTGTTCAATTAGTAACACCTTCGGGTGTTGAACGTATGGATGTTACGAGCGCAGCGGAAATGTCAGAAGCGGTTATGGCTAAAATTGAGCAAGTAGATATCTTTATTGCGACAGCCGCCGTGGCCGACTATACACCTGAGCACAAAGCGGTAGAAAAGATAAAAAAGAACGATCAAAAAATGCAGCTTAACTTGGTTAAAACGGTCGATATAGTGTCGACAGTCTCATCAACGTATCCCGAATTGTTTTGTGTGGGTTTTGCCGCTGAAACAAATGATGTCGAGATGTATGGGAAAGCCAAGTTGAAAAACAAATCTTTAGATATGCTGGCTGCCAATTTAGTGGGTGTGGCCGAAGGTGGATTTAATAGTGATGAGAATGCCCTAAAAATATTTTGGTCGGGTGGTGAGCACCAATTCGAGATGACACCCAAGCACTCGTTGGCCCAACAGTTCGTCGAATTAATGGCAGAAAAATATAATGAAAAACATACAACTTAAAATTTTAGATAAACGTCTAGGTAAAGAAATCCCATTGCCTGAATATGCGACGTCAGGTTCAGCTGGTTTAGATTTACGCGCCTGTTTGGATGAGGCGTTGCTTATTAAGGCAGGTGAAACTCAGCTTATTCCAACGGGTATGGCGATTCATATTGGTGACGCTGGTTTGGCCGCTGTGATTTTACCGAGGTCCGGTTTAGGCCATAAACACGGCATTGTTTTAGGTAATTTAGTGGGGTTAATTGACTCAGACTACCAAGGGCAATTATTTGTTTCGTGTTGGAACCGTGGGTCTTCTGAATTTACGATAGAAGTGGGGGACCGCATTGCTCAACTTGTATTTGTTCCCGTTGAGCAAGTCAATTTTGAGCGTGTTGATAATTTTGATGATAGCCACCGCGGAGAAGGTGGTTTTGGCCATACAGGGAAGGATTAATAGAAATGGGTAAAGTAATAAAAGGGTTGGTTGTAATCGTTCTTGTGATTGCAATAGCAGGTTATTTTTATATAGGTTACTTGCAACAACAGCACGCGCAGCAACAAGAAGAATTTAAACAACAGGCGACTGTGCTGGCCAGCAAGGTATCCTCACGTGTTGTTGATTGGGGTAAAGCGATTGAGATTTTTTCTAATATGCCTGAATTAGCGATGTACTTGGGTGGAGATAAGTTGCTGCTTGATGAATGGTTAGATGTGCAAAAGCAAAAAGTTGAGGGCCTGAAAAAAATCAGGGTCGTTTCATCTGGGCGCTTTGATGTTGATAAAACAAGCGCTGCTCCTTTGGACTATGCAGACTTAGAATTATTACGTGCTGCAAAAAGCAGTAAGAAAATTCAAAAGCCTGAAGTTCATTTGTTAGGCACAGAAAATAAACATATTGCCGTTGCGTTCCCAGTTGTTAAGGGTGCTGGGGTGAAGCAAGTCATTCTATTTAGTTTTTCTGTTTCGCCATTGAAAACCCTTTTTAATGAGGGCGTGGCCAGTAAAGGAGACGTTTTGTTTGAGCTTCGCCAGGAGGTGCTTAATATCAGTTCAAATGGGAATCAAGCGCTCGTAAGTTCAAAAAACATTAGTTCGCTTTCTATTCCTCGTACACGTTGGCGAATCGTCACTAAATCTAGTTCAATTGCGCTGCCTGTAAGGCAAGAAAATATTGTTTTTTATGCGCTTTTAACGTTGTTTCTACTTGCGTTAATTTATGTTTCAGCACGCTTTTTGTCTAGTGATGAAAATAGAGAGAAGTTAAAAGAGGTCGTGCGTAGGAAGGGCGCGAAGCCAAAAGCGGGCATTGAAGCGAAACAAGAACCAGAGCAAGAGAAAACGATGAGTGAAATAATGCAAGCTATGGATGAAGCTAATGCTAATGCACCTACTGATGCCTTTGTAGGCCATGTGCAAGAGAAGGTGGTTAAATACATGGGTGATAAAAAACAGGAGGTGTCAGAGACGGATGAGCCGCAAAACCCTCTTTTCTTAAAGCAAAGTGCAATAGACGTCTCGACAAAAGAAGAAGTTCCGGCATCCATTTTCCGAGCCTATGATATACGCGGCGTGGTTAATTCAACATTAACGGAGTTTGGTGTTTTCTCAATTGGGCGTGCGATTGGTAGTGAAGCGCTACGTCAAGGGCAGCAAACAGTTGTGATAGCTCGTGATGGGCGCTTACATAGCTCACGTTTGAGTGAGTCTTTATCAAAAGGGTTACTTGCTACAGGTTGCGATGTGGTCGATGTGGGTGAAGTACCAACCCCCGTTTTATATTTTGCAACACATAATCTCGATACAGGAACGGGCGTTATGTTGACGGGCAGTCATAACCCAGCAGAATATAACGGGCTTAAAATTGTTATTGCGGGTAATACGTTATCAGGTGATGCTATTCAAGAATTATATAAGTGTATAACGCGGGGTGATTTTAGCGATGGAAGGGGTGGATATAAAGAACAAAAAATGCTGCCAGAATATATTAGTGAGATTTGTAGTGATGTAAAAATGGGTCGTTTGATGAAGGTGGTCGTTGATTGCGGTAACGGAGTTGCAGGTGAGGTCGCGCCAATGCTCTTGTCGACGCTTGGTTGTGAGGTCATCCCAATGTATTGTGAAATAGACGGGCGTTTTCCCAATCATCACCCGGATCCGAGCAAGCCGGAAAATTTACAAGAATTGATTGAAAAAGTTAAATCTGAAGGGGCCGAGCTCGGGCTAGCATTTGACGGTGATGGAGATAGATTGGGTGTTGTTGATTCAAAGGGCAATATTATTTGGCCTGATCGTCAGATGATGTTGTATGCAAAAGATGTCTTATCAAGAAAAATGGCGGTCGATATTATTTATGATGTGAAATGCACAACTAACCTAGCTAAGGTAATCAAAGAGTATGGTGGTAATCCCATTATGTCGCAAACGGGTCATTCGCTTATTAAGGCTAAAATGCGGCAGACGAAGGCTGCACTAGCCGGTGAGATGAGCGGGCATATCTTCTTTAAAGAGCGCTGGTATGGCTTTGATGATGCGCTGTATACTGCCGCTAGACTGATGGAGATTGTCTCGGCTGAGTTTAAAAGTACGGCTGAAGTTTTTGCGGAGTTTCCCGATAGTGTCAGCACACCAGAACTTAATGTTACTCTCAAAGAAGGCGAGAATTTCATCTTTATTGAGCAACTCGTGAAGCAAGCAAATTTTGAGGCTGGGAAAGTGATAACAATAGATGGTTTGCGCGTTGAATTTGCTGATGGTTGGGGTTTGGTTAGGGCGTCCAATACTACGCCTTCACTTGTGATGCGATTTGAGGCAGATGACGAGGCTACGTTGGAGCGTATTAAACGCGAATTTTCTGAGCTATTGATTAAAGTTAAGCCGGATATAGCGCTGCCATTTTAGTAAATATAAGCGGAAACAAAGAAAACTGTTTTAAGAAAAAGCTATGCAAAAAGATAAAATTGACCCAGTACTGACAGCGCGTGTTTTGAGCGAGGCTTTGCCGTACATACAAAAATTTTCGGGTAAAACTATCGTCATAAAATATGGCGGAAATGCGATGGTTGATGAAGACTTAAAGAGTGGTTTTGCGCGAGATATTGTTTTACTTAAACAAGTCGGTTTAAACCCAGTTGTCGTGCATGGTGGCGGTCCACAGATTGCCGAGCACCTTTCTAAACTAGGGATAGAAAGTAAGTTTGTGGATGGTATTCGTGTGACCGATAGCGAAACGATGGATGTTGTCGAGATGGTCTTAGGCGGCCAAGTGAATAAAGAAATTGTTAACCTTATTAACCGTCATGGTGGTTCAGCCGTTGGTCTAACCGGTAAAGATGGGGACCTCATTCGAGCTAAAAAAATCGTAGTTGATGAATCATTACAAGATAGCGCGTCTGAGCTAGTTGATATGGGTCACGTAGGCCGTGTAGATAGTATCGATGCTTCTGTTGTCGATATGTTAGTGCAGGGTAACTTCATACCGGTGATAGCACCGATTGGCGTGGGTGAAGATGGCAGCTCATACAATATTAATGCGGATTTTGTAGCGGGGAAGATGGCAGAAGTACTCGGCGCAGAAAAACTTTTATTGCTTACCAATACAGCGGGTCTATTGAGCAAACAAGATAAGCTATTGACGGGGCTTTCACTTGAACAAGTTAGCGCGTTGATAGCTGACGGGACTATTTATGGAGGCATGTTGCCAAAAATCCAATGTGCAGTAGATGCGCTGCAAAGTGGCGTCAACAGCGCGCATATTATCGATGGACGCGTACCTCATGTCGTCCTGTTAGAGCTGCTCACCGATAAAGGAATGGGCACCCAAATGGTTAGGAACTAGGGCTCCATAAGCGTATTAAACGTTGTAATTAGTTTTGTAGCAACGCTACTTTGGCAACTATCCCTACCGCCGAGGGTGTTTTTACAACGAATATCTAAAAAAACACGGTTTTTATTTTCAGCCTTTAACATAGTTAGAGAAAGCGCCATATCTTGATCTGATGTGGGAGGGCTTGTGAGGAGCAATTTGGGTGACTCAAAAATTAGTTTAGACCCGCTATTCTGTCTAATAAACAAAGATGCCTTTTCCCATGCCTGTGCACACTCATCTTGAACACAGTTTAACTCTCCTAAGTTTAAGCTAGGCCTGCCTTCATCGTACACGCTTGGTTGAGATGTACTGTGTCTATCTAGCTTCTTAAAACGTTCTTTATCAAGTTTAAATTGTTTTGTTAAGTCACTAACTTGCCGCTTAAGTGACTGGACTTCAAGAAAGTTATTGTCCAAGCGTTTTTTAGATTTTTCAATGTTTCGTAACATGTTATCTGGAACTGGTTTGCCAGAACGTTCAAAGGTTGCAGCTTGTTTTTGGTTGTTGATTAATTGAATCTTCAGCTTTTGAGACTGTTCCTCAGCGACTTTAATATGTGTGTTGAGCATAGTGACTTTTCCGTTTAGTACCTTATCTAAGTCTTCTGCTTTTTGATAAGTCAAAATTAATTTTTTGTTATACTCTAGACGCTCTTTTAGAATGGCTTTCTTGGTTTCTTGTAAATGATTAATTTTTTTAAGTAGAACTATTTGATCTAGTGTTTTTGCAGCATCTTTAATGGCAATGGTGCGACCTTTTTCGTCGAGTTCGCTACGCTCTAAGACAGAATCCTTAGGCGGTACTTTATCTGAAAAATAAATATTCCCTTTAGGATCTTCCCACTTATACATTTTTGCAGCTTCAGCTTGTATTATGAATAAGGTAGAACACATTAGTGTCAGTAGCAGTGTGTGAGTTCTCATAAAAGAATGGGCATTATTTAGTATGACGCGACCTTTTGACAGCGGGGTTAAAAGACTCACCCTTTAGCATTATGGCAATCGCTGGTTAACCAATTACGCTGGTGTTATAACGAGTATAGCTGAAGTTTTAAATATACTCTTTTTCAATAAAGATTTGGGGAATGGGTGGCCGGGTTGATATACTTCATTTTAATTAAACGCTTGTTTAATTAATTTTTTTACTAGAGCATTTGCATTATGAGCATTCAGAGCACACAGTCTTTAAACGCAAGCCCAAACGATGTAGATCCAATAGAAACGCAGGAGTGGGTTGATGCGCTCGAGGCGGTTTTGGAAACAGAGGGCAGCGAAAGGGCGCATTATCTTTTAGAGAAGCTCATTGAAAAGGCGCGCCTCTCAGGCGCTGAAATTCCATTTAGCGCTGAAACTGCTTATATCAATACCATCCCGATTCCACGTCAGCCTCAGTTCCCAGGTGATACGTCTATAGAACATAAAATTCGCTCATACGTTCGCTGGAATGCGATGGTGATGGTACTGCGTGCAAATAAAGACACCAATGTCGGCGGGCATATTGCAAGTTTTGCATCATCCGCAACCTTATATGACGTAGGGTATAACCACTTTTGGCACGCGGCGAGTGAAACGCACGGTGGGGACTTGGTGTTTGTGCAAGGCCACGTAGCGACGGGAATTTACGCTCGAGCATTTATGCTGGGTCGCCTAAGCGAAGCACAGATGGATAACTTTAGACAAGAAGTGGGTGGCAAAGGATTATCTTCTTATCCACACCCTTGGCTCATGCCGGATTTTTGGCAGTTCCCTACTGTTTCTATGGGGTTAGGCCCCATCATGGCAATTTATCAAGCACGCTTTATGAAATATGTTGAAGACCGTGGGTTTGCGGATACTGCTAATAGAAAAGTGTGGGCATTTTTGGGTGATGGTGAAACGGATGAACCCGAATCATTAGGTGCTATCGGTATGGCAGGCCGAGAAAATCTCGGTAATTTGGTGTTTGTGGTTAATTGTAACTTACAGCGTTTAGATGGCCCCGTACGCGGTAATGGAAAGATTATTCAAGAGCTCGAGTCTGGGTTTAGGGGCGCGGGTTGGAATGTCATAAAAGTTGTTTGGGGGAACCGTTGGGATGCTCTGTTATCACGTGATACGGACGGGCACTTGCGTAGACGAATGATGTCGTGTGTGGATGGTGACTATCAAACCATGAAGGCAAAGGACGGTGCGCATGTTCGCGAGAACTTCTTTAATACGCCTGAATTAAAAGCGATGGTTGCGGATTGGTCCGACAAAGATATTTGGGAGCTTAATCGAGGTGGTCATGACCCTGCAAAAATCTACGCGGCATACGATGCAGCGTGTAAAGAAACACAAAAGCCTACCGTAATTTTAGCCAAAACCATTAAAGGTTATGGCATGGGCGAGTCGGGTGAAGCGCAAAATACGACGCACCAACAGAAAAAAATGAGCCACGACTCGTTGGTTTATTTTAAAGATAAATTTGATTTACCCGTGTCGAATGAAGACGTCGATAATCTAGCGTATCTAACTTTCGATGAAGGTTCGCCAGAGCAAGAGTATATGTTGAAAAAACGTGAAGACTTAGGCGGTTACTTGCCGGCGCGTCGTGAAAAATCTGACGCACTACAAATTCCCGATTTATCGGCATTTTCTTCGATGCTTCAAGGCACGGCCGAAGGGCGAGAAATTTCAACGACCATGGTGTTCGTACGTTTATTGAATATCCTTGTAAAGGATAAAGAAATCGGTAGACGTATCGTGCCCATTGTTCCGGATGAATCACGTACGTTTGGCATGGAAGGTATGTTCCGTCAGTTGGGTATTTGGTCTCAAGTGGGGCAGTTGTATACCCCAGAAGACTCGGATCAACTGATGTTTTACAAAGAAGATAAGCATGGGCAAGTGCTGCAAGAAGGTATTAACGAAGCCGGTGGCATGTGTGATTGGATCGCTGCGGGTACATCGTATTCAACACACAACGTACCGATGATTCCTTTTTATATCTTTTATTCCATGTTCGGTTTTCAACGCGTGGGTGATTTAGTTTGGGCCGCAGCGGATCAGCGTACGCGAGGGTTTTTATTAGGTGGTACGGCAGGTCGAACGACACTAAACGGTGAAGGCCTGCAACACGAAGATGGGCATAGCCTCGTGTGGGCTTCTTCAGTGCCGAATTGCATTTCATATGACCCAACGTTTTCGTATGAACTAGCCGTCATCATGCACGATGGTTTGCGACGCATGTTTGCTGAACAGGAAGATGTTTTTTATTACCTAACGGTTATGAATGAGAACTACGCACACCCTGCGATACCTGAGGGAGCAGAAGAAAATATTATTAAAGGCATGTATTTGTTTGAAACGGGTAAAGCGGATAGCGCGTTACGCGTACAGCTTTTAGGTTCGGGCACGATATTTAACGAGGTCTTAGCTGCAGCAAAATTATTGAAAGATGACTGGAATGTGGAATCAGACCTTTGGAGCTGCCCAAGTTTTACCGAACTAGCGAGAGATGGGCAAGCTTGTGAGCGAATCAATAGACTCAATTCAACACAGCCAAAACAGATTTCACACGTGCAAGCGTGTTTAGGCGATCAGAGCGGTCCTGTTATTGCGGCAACTGATTATGTACGCCTGTATGCCGACCAAATTAGGCCATATATTAAAGGTCACTATGTGGTTTTAGGCACCGACGGTTTTGGCCGTTCGGATACGCGTGAAAATTTACGCCGCTTCTTTGAAGTTGATAGATACTATGTAACCGTTGCGGCTTTAGATGCATTGGTTGAATCAGGAAAAATAGAAAGGACTATAGTTGAACAAGCTATTGCGAAATATGGTTTGGATATGTCAAAGCCCGCGCCATGGCTGGTTTAATGTTAGGTAAAGGATAAATCTAATGAGTAATTTAATTGATGTAGCCGTACCTGATATTGGGGATTTTGACGCGGTAGAGGTTATTGAAATATTAGTTTCAGTGGGTGATACCGTTGAAGTTGAGCAAGCGCTTTTAACGCTCGAGAGTGATAAGGCCAGCATGGAAATACCGTCATCAGCGGCGGGTATTGTCGAAGAGATTCTTGTGAATGTTGGCGACTCTGTTGCTGAAGGGAGCGTCGTCGTTCGTTTAAAACAGGAATCGGCTGAGGCCGTTTCCGCTGCGCTGACCGTCGAGACACCTCCCCCTGTGCCTACGAATTCAGCGATTGATATTTTTGTCCCCGACATAGGTGATTTTGATGCAGTCGAAGTTATTGAAGTGAACGTTGCCATTGGCGATGTGGTTGAAAAAGAGCAATCATTGATTACCTTAGAAAGTGATAAAGCGAGTATGGAAATACCTTCTACAGCATCGGGTACAGTAACGGACATTAAGGTATCGGTTGGTGATAGCGTGGCTGAAGGCGCGTTGATTATTGTCTTAAGCGGCCAAGCAGGAGCTTCTAAGTCCATGGGAAAACCAGCGCCAAGCCCCGTACAAGATGTGAAAACACAAACCGCTGTCGAAACAAAACCAACGCCGCCGGCCACGAATGCAGCGCCTAGTGTGTCAAAACCTGCTGGGATACTCCATGCAAGTCCGTCGGTACGCAAATTTGCAAGAGAATTGGGCGTCGATCTTACAACGGTAACAAAAGCGACGGGCCTAAAAGGTCGCCTGTTAGCTGAAGATATTAAAAACCATGTTAAGCAAGTTATGTCGGGTGCTTCTGCACCGGCTGCTGCTATAGGTATGGGCATACCCGCTATCCCAAGTATCGATTTTTCTAAGTTTGGCGAAATAGAAGAAAAGCCATTAAGCAAAATTAAGCGCTTAACGGGCACCAATTTAACGAGAGCTTGGCTGAATGTGCCGATGGTTACGCACCATGAGGTGGCCGATATTACCGATATGGAAGCGTTTAGAAAGTCTTTGAAGTCTGATGCAGAAAAGCGTGGCGTGAAAGTTACGTTCCTAGCTTTTATTATGAAAGCCTTAGTCGCGGCGCTAAAAGAATTTCCCCAATTCAACGCTTCATTATCAGCGGATGGGCAAAGTCTTATTTATAAGAAGTATTTTAATATTGGTATTGCAGTTGCCACGCCTAGTGGCTTGGTCGTGCCGGTGTTTAAAGGCGTGGATAAAACCAATATCTTTGACCTTGCTGAACAAATGGGCGAAATAAGCAAAAAGGCGCGAGATGGTAAGTTATCACCAAAAGAAATGCAGGGCGCGTGCATGACCATTTCCAGTCTAGGCGGTATCGGTGGAACCGCTTTTACGCCTATCGTCAATGCGCCAGAAGTGGCTATTTTAGGCGCGACGCGTGCCGATATGCGGCCAGTTTGGAATGGTGAGAAATTTGTGCCACGCCTCATGTTGCCACTGGATATGACGTATGACCATCGGGTTATCGATGGGGCTGATGCCGCCGCCTTTATGGTCGCAATGGCGGGCTATCTTAATGATATCCGTCGTGTGTTGTTGTAGTAGGTATAGAGAAAAATGATGGAAATTAAAGTCCCAGATATTGGTGAATTTGAAGAAGGCGTTGTCGTTATCGATATTTTAGTAGCGGTTGGCGATAGCCTGAACGCGGAAGATAGCATCGTAACGCTAGAAAGTGATAAAGCTTCGATGGATATTCCTTGTTCCCATTCAGGCATCGTAAAAGGAATAAAAGTGGCTCTTGGAGAGGTCGTTAACGAAGGCGGTGTATTGCTCGTGCTAGAGGTTGCTGAAGGAGAAAAACCAGCTGCTGCAACGGAAGTGCCTGTTGAGGACAATGGAATTCCTATCGCTATGCCAATATCTACACCCAGCACAACTGCAATACCGCAGGCTGATAGGTACGCAGAAGTGGTCGTTATAGGCGCAGGGCCCGGCGGATACACAGCAGCCTTTCGTGCGGCAGACTTAGGTAAAAAGGTCATCTTAATTGAGCGTTATGCGTCTTTAGGCGGGGTTTGCCTAAACGTGGGTTGTATCCCATCGAAGGCGTTATTACATCAAGCGCAAGTGATTCACGAAGCGGCTGAAATGTCAGCTCACGGTGTAACATTTGAATCGCCTAAGTTGGATATTGATGCGATTCGCGACAACAAAGAAAATATCATTCAGCGCCTAACGGGTGGCCTAGCAGGTTTGGCAAAACAACGAAATGTAACAGTGGTGACGGGCAGGGCAGAATTTGCATCGAGTCATTCTGTGTTGGTTAGTAATGAAGAAGGTCGTCAAACCATATCGTTTGATAACGCGATTATCGCAGCGGGTTCACAACCAGTAAAAATCCCAGGCTTCCCTTATGAAGACGAACGATTAATGGACTCTACAGGTGCATTGGCGTTGGCAGATGTACCCGAAACGATGCTAGTCATCGGTGGCGGTATCATTGGGCTTGAAATGGCAACGGTGTACCACGCGCTCGGCGCAAAAATTAGCGTCATTGAACTGATGGATCAACTGGTTGCAGGTTGCGATAAAGACTTAGTTAAGCCCTTGCATAAACGACTTTCAAAGCAGCTAGAAAACATTTATTTAAAAGCAAAAGTAACTGCAATCGAATCGACAGATGGCGGTTTGAAAGTAAGTTTCGAAGGCGAGGGTGTGCCAGAGTCTGCCGTATTCGACCGCGTTTTGTTATCAGTCGGGCGCACGCCAAATGGCGGGTTAATAGCTGCAGAACAAGCGGGTGTGCAGGTGGACGAACGCGGCTTTATTGCGGTGGATAGTCAAATGCGAACAAACGTGCCACATATTTTTGCGATAGGCGACATTGTCGGCAATCCGATGCTTGCACATAAAGCGGTACACGAAGCAAAGGTAGCGGCAGAAGTTATAGTAGGTGAGAAGACAGCGTTTGATCCGCTCACCATTCCATCTGTAGCGTATACCGACCCCGAAATTTCTTGGATGGGTTTAACCGAAACAACAGCAAAAGCTGATGGCATTAAGTATGAAAAATCAGTATTTCCTTGGGCGGCCAGCGGCCGTGCGCTTAGTATTGGTCGCGATGAAGGACTAACAAAAGTCTTGTGGGACCCTGAAACCAAACGTATTTTGGGCGCGGGCATTGTGGGCACAAATGCGGGCGAACTTATTGCGGAAGCGGTATTAGCGCTAGAAATGGGCGCAGATGTAGAAGACATTTGTCTAACTATTCATCCACATCCAACGCTATCTGAGACACTGGCTTTTGCAGCAGAAATGCAGCACGGCAGCATCACAGATTTATATATTAAAAAGTAAAGTTGTAATATATTCGTGTGGATTTAAACTTCCAAAAATTTGGTAGCGATGGGCAACGACTCATCATCATACACGGCCTTTTTGGCAGCGCTAGAAACTGGCGAGGTATCGCGCAAAAACTTTCAAAATCTTTTGTCGTTTATACGCTAGATTTACGCAATCACGGCGAGTCTGCTCACGTAGATGACATGCCGTATTCGATGATGGCCGATGATATCGTCCATTTTATGCAGCAACAAAATATCAGCTCGGCTAAAGTTTTAGGCCATAGCATGGGTGGAAAGGTCGCTATGCAGCTCGCCTTAAATCATCCAGAAAGAGTCGACCAGTTGATTGTCGTGGATATGGCGCCGGTGACGTACGCGCACAATTTTAACGATATTTTAGCTGCACTAAGAAGCATCCCATTAGACACGGTGAGCTCAAGAAATGAGGCCGATGAGATTTTAAAAAAGAAAATAGACGTGTTGAGTTTGCGCCAGTTCTTATTGCAAAATTTAGAATCAGCAAACGCTGGCGGCTATCAATGGCGCGTGAACCTCGACAGTATTGAAAACAATATGTCGAATATTATGGGCTTTCCCGAAAGCGATAAGAACGGAACTTTCTCCAAGCCAACATTATTTATTGGCGGTGGAAACTCAATCTATCTAGCCGACCGTCACTTGGAAGCCGCCCTCGCCCTTTTCCCATCGGCACAGGTCGATATCATCAAAGGCGTTGGGCATTGGCCGCAAGTGGAAGCACCTAAAGCGTTTTCAGCCAGCTTGCAGCCGTTCTTAAATCAATAACTGTCTAAAGCCAAGGCAGCAGCCAATCAGGTATAATTCGCGCATTATTTTTAAGTCGCGAGTTTTAGCATGTCAAAGCAAGAAGTTAATAAAGTCGTTCTAGCCTATTCAGGCGGTTTAGACACGTCTGTTATTCTAAAATGGTTAGAAGATGTATATGACTGTGAGGTCGTTACGTTTACCGCTGATTTAGGCCAAGGTGAAGAGGTTGAGCCTGCGCGCGCAAAAGCTCAGTCCTACGGTATTAAAGAAATTTATATCGATGACCTTAAAGAAGAGTTTGTACGCGATTTTGTGTTCCCGATGTTTCGCGCTAATACGATTTACGAAGGTGAGTATTTATTGGGAACGTCTATCGCACGTCCGCTTATTTCTAAACGTTTAATTG
The DNA here is from genome assembly GCA_002101225.1 of Cycloclasticus sp. symbiont of Poecilosclerida sp. M. Taxonomy (GTDB): domain Bacteria; phylum Pseudomonadota; class Gammaproteobacteria; order Methylococcales; family Cycloclasticaceae; genus Cycloclasticus. Next base: position 21,261 of record LWTN01000217.1, read on the forward strand.
AAATTGCTAATGAAACGGATGCAGATGCCATTTCGCACGGCGCAACGGGTAAAGGTAATGACCAAGTGCGTTTTGAACTCGGTGCTTATGCGCTAAAGCCGGACGTTAAAATTATCGCACCGTGGCGTGAGTGGGATTTAACCTCACGCGATACTTTAATGGCCTATGCTAAAAAAGCGGGCATTGCTGTTGAAATGAAGCGTGGTAAAAAATCACCGTATTCCATGGATGCCAACTTGTTACATATTTCCTACGAAGGCGATATTTTGGAAGACCCGTGGGTGGAGCCTGAAGAAGATATGTGGCGTTGGACGGTATCACCCGAAAAAGCGCCTGATGAACCCACGTACTTAGAGCTTGAATTTAAGTGTGGCGACATCGTAGCGATTGATGGACAAGCTATGTCAGCGGCTACCGTACTAGCGGAGCTCAATAAAGTGGGTGGGGCCAATGGTATTGGTCGTGCCGATATCGTAGAAAATCGTTATGTGGGTATGAAAGCGCGTGGTTGTTACGAAACACCGGGCGGAACAATTATGCTTAAAGCGCACCGTGCAATCGAATCTATTACTTTGGACCGCGAAGTGACTCATTTAAAAGATGAGTTGATGCCGCGTTACGCCAGCCTAATTTACAACGGTTACTGGTGGAGCCCTGAACGTGAAATGTTACAAACCATGATTAACGCATCGCAAGTCACAGTGAACGGCCGTATTCGCCTAAAACTCTATAAAGGCAATGTGGTTGTAGTGGGACGTGAATCATCAACTGATAGTTTATTTGATGAGAACATCGCAACCTTTGAAGACGACGGTGGGGCTTACAATCAAAAAGACGCAGAAGGCTTTATTAAACTAAATGCCCTTCGCATGCGAATTGCAGCTAGGAAGCGCAACTAGCTGTTATTGACAGATGTTAGTGTAATCCTTACGAAAAACAACAGGCTTAGTTTCAAAAGAGAAAACTTCTCCCACATAATAAATTTGGTGTCAGCCCGTTTGTTTTTAAGATTGTAATTTCGCTGCCGTTATACGCTATCACTTGTGATTTAAGTGCTGATTAAGTGAAGAGAAAGAGTTATTAGGCGCAAGAACATAGTGAACTCTATTGGCTACTGTTCAACTTTTTTTGTTTGCCCATTGTCAGGTTTAAGATGTAATAACATAGAACCATAGAAAACTAGAGTATAGCCAAATAGCTCAAGCCCCTCTTGAGTAATCTTCTTATAAAATCGGTGGTAATTATCGTCGACAAGATACTGCCAAAGGTTCGCGGTTCCAAAAATGCGGCTAAATACCATAATGACTAATAAACCAATATATATAAAAGTGAATTCTCTAGTTTGATTGTGAGTCAGTAGTGGTTGAAATAGGGTGTTTTTATTTTTGTATGCGTAGTAGATGCTAACTCCTAACACAATGTTTGCTGGTACTTTCCAGAAACCGTGAGAGATAGCATCCAGAAAGCCATCGCACTCACGAATAAACATAAGGGGCTGTCCTAGATAACTAGCCCAGTTTCTCTTTAACCCATTGATTCAGTTGCTTTAACTGACTCTTTGGATCACTGTTGTTAAATCGCCATTCACATTCTTTTAAAAAGCGATGAAAATGATCTT
>LWTN01000218.1 GCA_002101225.1 Cycloclasticus sp. symbiont of Poecilosclerida sp. M
ATCTTTGTTCGCAGGTCAATTGGGTATATTTTTTCATGTTTCACTCCTTTTTCTTGTCGGATTAAAGAGTGGTTAATATACCCTTTTGACCAACTAACGAGTGTTGCACTTATGATGTGAATTCAAGATTGGTAAGTTCATTGCGAAAATGGTTAAACGCGGCCTTGCGAAGGCAATGACACGAGCCAAGTCCGACCCGGTTCTAATTTCGTTCACAACTAACATCATTTACGCGGCGTTACTGGCGTTCATCATCATCGCCTCACTGGGTCAGCTTGGTATTCAAACGACTTCGTTTATTGCTATTTTAGGTGCCGCTGGACTCGCCATCGGTTTAGCGCTGCAAGGCTCTCTATCTAACTTTGCTGCAGGCGTATTAATGATTATCTTTCGCCCATTCAAACAAGGTGACTTTATCGAGGGGCAGGAGTCGCGGGTATTGTCAAGGAAGTTCATATTTTCAACACCGTTCTTCGCACAGGCGACAATAAAACTATCATCATTCCTAACTCTGGATTAATGAATGACAATATCACCAACTATTCAACCAAACCCACGCGCCGTTTGGACTTTGTTTTTGGCATCGGTTACGACGACGATATTCGTAAGGCAAAACAACTGTTAGAAGATATTTTAAGCGCCGATAAACGTGTTTTAAAAGATCTCGAGCCCACGATTTGGATTTTAGAATTGGCCGATAGCAGCGTTAATATTGCTGTACGACCTTGGGCGAATTAAGCTGATTATTGGAGTGTACATTTCGACATAACCGAGCGCGTTAAGCTGACCTTTGACCAAGAAGGGATTGGTTTTCCATACCCACAACAAGACATACATATTCAAAGCAGCGGGTGCAAAGAGAACACTTAACTTTCTAGTTCTCGTTATACAAGGTACTTTGTTTATATTGGTCATTAGCGCGGCGCAAGAAAACCACCAACACCGCCGCAACGGGTAACGCTAACAAAATTCCGGTAAAGCCAAACAATTGACCGCCCGCCATCACCGCAAAAATGACGCTAACGGGGTGAAGACCAATTTTATCCCCCACTAACAAGGGTGTTAAAACCACGCTCTCCAATACCTGACCGACTGCAAACACGAGCAACACTGGTGCAATAAGGCTGGCGTCATAGACTTGAAATACGGCTGCTGTACAGGCCAGTATTAATCCAACGATCAAGCCTAAATACGGGACAAAACTCACAATGCCGGCGATAAAACCAATCAGAATTCCAAATTCCAATCCAACCCAACTTAGCCCTACGCTATAAATAATAGCCAAACTTGCCATCACCAGTATTTGCCCCTTAAAAAATGCACCTAATACAGAATCCACCTCTTCGGCTAACCCACTCGCCCATTTCTCGTAACGGCGTGGCAACGCGCTGTGCATTTTATCCACGATGCTTTCCCAATCTCTAAGTAGATAAAACGTCACCACAGGAACCAACACAACATTTGCTATACCCGTTAGAAAAGCCATGCCAGAGGAGGTGATGGTCTTTATTACGCCCACCGCCAGACTGCTCGCACTACCGATATTGTTTTGCACCGCCTGCTGTAATTTTTCCGCGCCGACTGTAGTCGCCGCGCCGAAGCGCGCTTGCGCCCAGGGTAAAGCGACCTCTTTCAACCAGGTAATCATTGACGGAACCTTCGCCACCAAGGCGCTAAGCTGCTGTTCAAGCATGGGGAAAATAACGAGGCCTGTGGCGGTTAAAGCGGTAAAGATTAAAGTGAAAACGAGTGTGACCGCGAGCGGACGCGGGCAACTCATTCGCTCCAGTCTTTGCATTAATGGGTTGCCTAAATAAGCCAATAAGGCTGCACTTAAGAAAGGCATCAATATGGGGAACAACAGATAAATCAAACCAAGTAAAACTACCGCTGTGATTAAAAAACGATTATTCGTATCACTCATCCTATTCACCTATTTTTTTGTTCCACACTTTAAATCCCCAGACCCATACATATTCTAGGCCACTCACCGTAGTCGTTGCCGCTACTGAATACAACATAAAGCTCAACCAGTGCTCAGGGATACTAACCAGTTCCTGTACTGAAATGACCATCACCAAATAGAGAATTTGTAGCGCCGTATTTAACTTGCTGGAAAAAGGGGACGTGCCCTGAAACTTTTCTACAATAAAATGAAACGCCAGCGCGCCAAATGCAACCACAAGGTCGCGAAACAAAATAATGGCGAATAACCAGGCAGGAATCAAACCCATTATAACGGCGGTCAAAAAACAGGAGACTAGGAGTAATTTATCGGCTAGGGGATCTAAAAAAGAACCCAATTGGCTGGTCCAAGAATAGCGCTTTGCAAGGTAACCATCGAGCGCATCAGAGGCACCTGCGATAACGAACAAAATTAAAGCAATTGAAAATTTTTCGGCTAATAAAAAATACACGACGGGCAAGACCAAGACAATCCTAAACAAGCTAATCGCATTCGGTATATCCTTTCTATTCATTATTTTACCCTATAGTACGACACACGTATTTCACGAAAACGTCCGGTGCGTTTGCCAACTATTTTGGCCTATCATAATCACGCGCCCATACAAAATATGCTGTTCACCAGCGCCTAGCAATGGTAAAGCAATTGATAAGCCAGATTCAGCGGCCGCTTAAGTGTTAGCTATAGCATAATATAGTTAGCCGCATGACTGCCAACTATTAGCCCCAACTGATATAATTCACGTTTTCGAAGCCCATTGACACCGCATTGAACGACACCAATAAAAACAGCCTGAGCTATAAACAAGCTGGCGTGAATATAGACGCTGGCGCACAACTGGTTGAGCGCATCAAGCCTATCGCTAAACGCACGCAAAGGTCCGGCGTTATGTCAGGCCTTGGTGGTTTTGGCTCCTTATTTGAACTGCCATTAGAGCGTTTTAAACACCCCGTTTTGGTGTCTGGTACGGATGGTGTGGGCACTAAACTTAAACTTGCAATGATGCTCGACAAGCACAACACGATTGGTATTGATCTCGTGGCTATGTGCGTTAACGATATCGTCGTCACCGGCGCCGAACCCTTGTTCTTCCTTGATTATTACGCCACAGGCAAGCTTAATTTAGACGTTGCAAGCGATGTTATAAAAGGCATAGGTGCAGGCTGCGAACTGGCTGGCGCGGCGTTGGTCGGGGGTGAAACCGCTGAAATGCCCGGTATGTACGAAGGAGAAGACTATGACTTAGCTGGCTTTAGCGTCGGCATCGTGGAAAAAGAAAATATCATCGACGGCTCAAACATTGCTGTTGGCGATGTTCTAATCGGCTTAGCGTCTTCCGGCGCTCACTCAAACGGTTATTCACTGATTAGAAAAGTGCTCCAGCGCCAAGATAATTTGAATCAGACACTCGACGGTAAACCGTTAGCCGATGCCTTATTAGCGCCCACGCGTATTTACGTAAAATCATTATTGGCACTGATAAAAGAAGTCCCCATCAACGCGATTGCCCATATTACAGGCGGTGGCATTACCGAAAACCTACCCCGCGTGATGCCAGACGATACGGTTGCTAATATTCAGCGCGATAGTTGGCAAACCCCTGCGCTGTTTAATTGGCTACAAGACGAAGGAAATATTTCTGATGAAGAAATGCTAAAAACCTTTAATTGCGGTCTTGGAATGATTTTGAGCGTGTCGCAAGATAATACCGATGCTGCCTTAGAACAACTAAAATCAAGCGGTGAAACGGCTTACATCATCGGTACAATTGTCGCCCAACCGGGCAACCCTAGCGTTTGTTATAAATAAACCCTCGTGAGCACCCCCTATCGTATTGTTATTTTAATTTCCGGCTCCGGCACCACCTTACAGTCGATAATTGATTCGGAGCTCCCTGCAACTATTTGTAGTGTTATCAGCAATCGCCCTAACGTATTAGGACTAACGCGCGCGCAAGAAGCGAAGGTTCCCACTCACGTGCTCGACCACACAAGCTTTGAATCGCGCGAGGAATTTGATCGGGCTTTAAAAACTATTATTGATGAGCAGCAGCCAGACTTGGTCGCCCTATGCGGCTTTATGCGTATTCTAAGTGATGAGTTCGTCGCACATTACGACAACAAACTAATCAACATTCACCCCTCTTTGCTACCTCAATATAAAGGCATGAATACCCATCAAAGAATCATGGATGCGGGCGAACCTCTGCACGGTAGCAGCGTACATTTTGTCAATAAAGAGCTCGATAGTGGCCCTATTCTGTTGCAAGCACGGCTACCTGTTTTACCAGCGGATACCGTCGAAAGCCTTGAGTTACGGATTAAAACTAAAGAGCACCTTATCTACCCGACGGCCATCAAGTGGCTAGCTGAAGGTCGAGTTGAACTCATTGACGGCATCATCTATATGGATGACAAAAAAATGGCTGGCCCTGTGGTTATTGATTATATGTAAAATAAAACCATGACTCGTTCCTCGCGCCTTTTTTTGTTCTGTTTTTACTTGCCCATATTGACGTTCATCGCATTATTTTCTAACCATACAAACGCGAGCGACCCCCCTATTGAATTTAGCGCTGAATACAACCTGCTACACAATAATGCGCAAATTGGAAAAGTCACCTTGGCCGTCAAAAAAGTTGCTGGCGATCAGTACAAGCTCACGTCTAGCACTAAAACAGGCAGCCTAGCAAAACTTCTCGGCGCTAGGGACAGCACAGAAACATCGCTTTTTGAGCACAAAAATGGACAAATACGCCCTCTCACATATCAATACAAAGATGGGAAAAAAAACACTGAGCTTACATTTAATTGGGCAAGCTCACGTGTAACCAACTATTCAGAAAAGCCTACTGAAGTACGACTATTGCAACCTGGTGTGCTTGATGGCGCATTGATGAAAATTGCACTGATGCAAGACTTAAACGACGCTACAAATAAAATAACCTATCACTCGACGGATGGTGGACGTTTTAAGGCTTATTCCTTTACCCAACTAGGCAAAGAAAACATCAATCTGACAAGCGGCACGTACGAAACGATAAAAGTTGTGCGCCAAAAAGAGAAGAAAAAAGAACTGATGTATTACTGGTTCGCAAAGGAGCTGCACATGTTACCGGTCATGATTACACGGGAGAAATCATTCGGCAGCTTTAAGATGACCTTATCGAAGGTAGATTTCCCAAACGAATAACGGGTGCTCGTTAGGCTTTTGGTAGAGTCACACCCGTTTGCCCTTGATACTTTCCGGCACGATCCGCATACGACTTTTCACACACTTCATCGGCGCCCAAAAATAAAATTTGTGCTACACCCTCGTTGGCATAAATCTTAGCCGGCAACGGCGTCGTATTTGAAAATTCTAAGGTCACGTGACCTTCCCATTCCGGTTCAAGTGGCGTGACGTTCACAATGATTCCACAACGCGCATAGGTCGATTTCCCCAAACAAATAGTCAACACATCGCGGGGTATTTTTAAGTATTCAACCGTTCTTGCCAGCGCAAAAGAATTAGGTGGAATAATACAGACGTCCGACTTCACGTCAACAAAACTCTCATCGTCAAAGTCTTTCGGGTCGACCACCGCCGAATTAATATTGGTGAAAATTTTAAACTCATCGGCACATCGAATGTCGTAGCCATAACTCGATGTGCCATAGGAGATAATACGCCCGTTGTCGGCCGTTCTAACTTGCTGTGACTCGAACGGTTCAATCATATTGTGCTGTTGCACCATACGACGAATCCAACCATCTGACTTAATACCCATAATTTTCTCGTAGTTTTTTACTGAATGACAATATTAGGGATTTTACCGCTAAAGTCTTTTTCTTTAACCGATAACGAGGCCGCTAATCTTCTTGCGATGCCTCTATAAATTTCCGTCACTCGCCCATCAGGGTCCGCTATAACCGTAGGCTTCCCACTGTCCGCACTCGCACGAATAGCCATATCCAGCGGCAACGCACCGAGGAATTCAACGTCATATGTTTCTGCCATCGTTTCACCGCCGCCTTGACCGAAAATAGCCTCTTCGTGCCCACAGCTTGAGCAGATATGCACGCTCATATTTTCAATCAAACCCAGCACGGGAATATCGACTTTTTGAAACATCTTCAGACCTTTCTTAGCATCAATCAGCGCAATATCTTGCGGTGTGGTGACAATAACCGAACCTGTAACCGGTACAGTTTGCGCGAGCGTTAAATGAATATCACCTGTGCCCGGCGGCATATCAATTATTAAATAATCTAAATCACCCCAGCGCGTATCATTGAGTAATTGGCCTAAGGCTTGCGTCACCATCGGCCCACGCAAAATCATCGGTGCGTCTTCATCCACTAAAAAGCCAACCGACATCACTTCCAATCCGTGGCCTTCCATCGGCATAATGGACTTCCCATCTGGCGAGCTGGGGCGGCCTGTAATACCCAACATCGTCGGCTGACTAGGGCCATAAATATCGGCGTCCAAAATACCCACTTTTGCACCTTCGGCCTGCAAAGCCAACGCCAAGTTCACAGACGTCGTTGATTTACCCACGCCGCCTTTACCTGAGGCCACGGCGATCATATTTTTTACGCCTTGCAAGGGTTTTAATTGGGCTTGAACCACGTGCGGCTTAACGTGCCAACTTACCGTTACGCTCGCTGTTTTTATGCCATCCAAATTAAGCAAATGCTCTTGGATCTCTAGCTCTAACTGATCTTTTATACCCGCAGCTGGGTAACCCAAAACGACGTCTAATTTTAGCTCGCCATTAACCAGTGTCATGTTTTTTAAGGTTTTAGCCGTAAACAGGTCTTTCTCGGTTAAGGGATCAATGAACAGCTTTAAATGCTGCTCAATATCATTTGCCGTCAAATCGCTCATTGTTTTGTCACTTCTTGTTAAATAAGCGCGTTATTTTACCCCTTTATACGCCGCAAAGTTAATTTTTACAGCGTCTACAATATTTCTTTTTTCTTAACCAATTACTTTTGGTAATATCAATTAAGTAACACACGTCTTGACCTAAAAAATAATAAGGACCACCGCCATGAAAATCACAAAACCCACCTCTGCAATTTTAGCGTCTGTATTTTTCCTTGCACTCACTGCCTGCGCACCTGAAGTGGGCAGCGACCAGTGGTGCACGGATATGAAAGAGAAAGCAAAAGCCGATTGGACAACCAATCAAGCTGCTGACTTTGCTAAGCACTGTATTTTTAAGTAAGGCTAGCATTGCACTAACTCGCCCTTGTATAACGCGATAAGCTGATTTATCGCGTCTGTTAAGCGCCTAATTTTATGGGATAATGCCCAGCTGAATACAATTCGGTCATAGACTGGGTTGCTGACCCAATGCACCGAAACACTGGACTTTAAGTTTTCCATTTAAAACTATGTCACAAAAAAAACGCGATATTCTCGTCACCAGCGCACTACCCTATGCAAACGGCCCAATTCATATTGGCCATTTAGTTGAATACATTCAAACCGATATTTGGGTTCGCTTTCAAAAACAACGTGGCCATAACTGCCTCTATGTCTGCGCCGATGACGCACACGGCACGCCCATTATGCTTAGGGCGCAACAAGAGGGCATTACACCCGAACAGTTGATTGCCGATACGTGGACACAGCACCACGCAGATTTCACTGATTTCGATGTGGCCTTCGATAACTTTTACACCACCCATTCTGACGAAACTCGCGAATTCTCTGAACTCATCTATAACCGCCTGAAAGAACAGGGACATATTCACAGCAAAATCATCACGCAGGCCTACGACCCTGTAAAAGAAATGTTTTTGCCAGATCGCTTTATTAAAGGTGAGTGCCCAAATTGCGGCGCCGCTGATCAATACGGTGACAACTGCGAAGTGTGTAGCGCCACTTATTCACCCACCGATTTAATCAACCCCGTTTCCGCCATCTCCGGTGAGCAGCCTATCGAGAAAGACTCAGAGCACTACTTTTTTAAATTGGCTGACTTTGAAACCATGCTAAAAGAGTGGACGCACTCGGGCCACATTCAAGAACAAATCGCCAATAAACTAGATGAGTGGTTTGAAACCGGCTTGCAAGACTGGGATATTTCACGCGACGCACCTTACTTTGGCTTTGAGATTCCCGGTGCGCCAGGTAAGTTCTTCTACGTTTGGCTAGATGCCCCTGTCGGCTACATGGGTAGCTTCAAAAATTTATGTGAAAAAAATGGCTTGAATTTTGATCGCTACTGGGCAAGGGATAGTACTGCTGAGCTGTATCACTTTATCGGCAAAGATATCGTCTACTTCCACGCCTTATTTTGGCCTGCGATGTTAACGGGTGCTGGATTTAGAACACCAACCGCGATTTTCGCACACGGCTTTTTAACCGTTAACGGCGAGAAGATGTCTAAATCGCGCGGAACGTTTATTAAAGCCCGCACTTATTTAGACCACTTGAACCCTGAATATTTGCGTTATTACTTTGCCGCCAAACTGAGTGGTCGCGTGGAGGATATCGACCTTAATCTCGAAGACTTTAGCCAGCGCGTAAACACAGACTTAGTCAACAAGGTCGTGAATATCGCGAGTCGCTGTAGTGGCTTTATTAGAAAGCGTTTTGATGGGAAGCTATCTGCCGAGTGTGCTGAAGCTGCTTTATTTCAAGAGTTTATCAACGCTAATGATGCTATCGCCGAGTTCTATGAATCACGCGAATACGGCAAAGCGATGCGTGCTATTTCAGCGCTCGCCGCTAAGGCTAATCAATACATTGATGACAAACAACCGTGGGTGGTAGCCAAGCAAGACGAATGTGATGAGGAGCTACACGCCATATGCAGCGTTGGAATTAACCTTTTTTATGTGCTTGCCGCTTATCTAAAACCCGTCGTTCCGCAAATGATTAGCAAGGCAGAGCTGTTTTTAAATACAGGCGAACTCCCCTGGCCTAGTGATTTATCACCGCTACAAGACCACACGATCAATAAGTTCAAACCTTTATTAACACGAGTGGACCCCGATAAATTAGCTGCAATGATTGAAGCCTCGAAGGAAAGCTTGGAGAAAATCGCGCCGAACTAAACATTAAGAAACTCCTTCAACAAAGTAGTTAACTTATGCTCAAGAGCCGCAAAAAAACCTTAATCCTCTGCTCTTTTTTATTGTGCTGTATATGCGTTCCACTAGCTGCACAAAAACTCTACCAGTATAAAGATGAACAGGGAATATGGCGTTACACCGACAAAAAACCTGACACCAGCCAATCGTATAAGACAAAGCAAGTAAAGGTTTCTGCACAGCGCCGTGTCTGGCTGGAAAACTCAGGCAGTAAAACAGCCCCTGAATACATGATTAGGAACACCTACCCCGGGCCTATTGAAGTGGCTTTCAAGTTCATCACTCAAAACAATGTCACTGCGAGTCCTACTTTACCACAAAGCTTTATCGTTGATGAAGGTGTCTCTCCCGCACTCTTTCAAGTTAGTGCAGCAAACCCAAGGCTCAACTCCAACTTTAAGTTTGAATACAGCTACACTATAGGAAGCCCCGACGCTCGACATAGCCCAAATACGCAATATATACCGCCCATTGCTCCGAACTCCCAGTTCCGTATTTCACAATCATTTAATGGCGCCTACACCCACAAAGACGAACAAAACAAATACGCGGTTGATATTGCCATGCCTATAAACACACCTATACACGCCGCAAGATCAGGCGTTGTAATGCACGTTGAAAGCGACTTTTTTAACAGTGGAACGAAGCAAGGGTATAAAAGTCGCGCCAATAGCATTCGCATCTTGCACGACGACGGCACGATGGCTATATACGCACATTTGGCACTCGAAAAATTAGTCGTTCATCCAGGCTTATACGTTAATGCTGGCCAATTAATTGGCTACTCTGGGAACACAGGGTATACAACCGGGCCCCACCTTCACTTCGCCGTGCAAGTGAACAAAGGCATGCGGTTAAGCGCCATACCTTTTAAGTTCAAAACACAGTCTGGTGAGTCTGCAACGCCAAAAGCAGGTGCCATACTGCACGGCGAGATTCAGTTTTAATCCGTGTGCTTTGCCTCTAAATCACTACCTGAGTCATCACGGCAATAGGTTTTTGCCCCCTCATCTGTCGCCATAAGGGTATTAGGCATATCGGTGGCACCCGCATAAAAAACTAAAATTTCTGCGTCTCCACCCAGCGCATGTCCTTGATGCAATGTCCGCATAACCTCAACCACCGCTTCACCTTGCTTTAGGGCTACCTTCTTACCACCCATAGTTTCAACCGCAATTTGCCCCTTAAGGACATAGCCCATCGTAGGGACAGGGTGACAATGAAACCCCACTTTTTGACCCTCTTTTAGAGCCAGAATAAATGACGTTATTTGCGCCGGCCCGCTGGGGTAGGCAATTTCTCCACCATCCCACGAGTGCTCAGTTTGTAATAAATCTTCTGCAAACAACTGTTGCACGCAAAAAAGGCTTATCGCCAAGCCAAGTGAAATCTTAATATTCATCTTGAATCCCGCTAATTAGTTTATGTATGCACGCTCAGATGGTTATTCTTTTTCATTATAGTGAAACATGTATCGGTCTAAATACCAAGCCGCTTTAAGGTAAGATAATCAATGTGTTATTAAAACTATCCTGTACATAAAGGATATACTATCTCTAATTTTATTTATTTGACCTGAGAAGCGCACAGCGTCTTGGTTTTTCTATGTCCGAATACCTTCTTATTTTAGTTAGCACCATACTCGTCAATAATTTCGTGTTGGTGAAGTTTCTCGGTTTGTGCCCCTTTATGGGCGTTTCAAACAAAGTAGAAACGGCCATGGGCATGGGCTTAGCCACAACCTTTGTTCTAACCCTCGCGTCAATTTGTAGTTATCTCGCAAACGCGTATTTACTTGCACCACTCGGTTTAGAATTTTTGCGCACCATCACCTTTATCGTCGTAATCGCCGTAGTGGTGCAAGTGACCGAGGCCATTGTGCATAAAACCAGCCCCTTGCTTTACCAAGTGTTGGGCATCTATTTACCGCTCATCACCACTAATTGCGCGGTATTAGGCGTTGCATTGTTGAATATTCAAGAGAGCCACAACTTTATAGAGTCCGCCCTCTACGGCTTTGGTGCTGCCATTGGTTTCTCATTAGTATTAGTGCTATTTTCAACCCTGCGCGAGCGCATCGCGGTTTCTGACGTGCCTGAACCCTTCAAAGGAAATGCTATCGCCCTCATCACGGCGGGACTCATGTCCGTTGCCTTTATGGGTTTTTCTGGCTTAGTTAAATTTTAAACGCATGTCTTTTACCTTACTCGCCGGCTTATTTGCAATTCTGGGTATATTACTCGGCTACGCGGCCATTCAGTTTAAAGTTAAAGGCGACCCTATCGTCGATCAAATTGACAAGCTTTTACCCCAAACCCAATGTGGACAATGTAGCTTTCCAGGTTGCCGCCCCTATGCGCAAGCCATCGCAAACGGTGAAGCAAACATCAACCAGTGCCCGCCGGGTGGCGAAGCTGGAATTACTGCGTTAGCTGATTTACTGGGCGTTGAAGCGCTGCCACTGAATGAGGAAAACGGCGTAGAACAAGCAACGCTGGTCGCAGTTATTGATGAGGAAACCTGCATAGGCTGCAAACTCTGCATTCAAGCCTGTCCTGTAGACGCCATTTTAGGTGCGCCAAAGCATATGCATACCGTTATCGAAGACGAATGTACTGGTTGCGACTTATGCATTCCACCTTGTCCTGTTGAGTGCATTACGATGGAGCCCATCGCTAAAACACTTGGCTTGTGGCAATGGAGCAAACCCGAACAACGCCTTCAAGAAAAACAGAAGGTGGCCTCATGAGGCTATGGCGTTTTAACGGCGGCTTGCCCTCTTTGGCCGAGCACAAAAATGAGTCGTCTCACTTACCCATTGAAGCTGCGCCTATCCCATCGGAATTGGTTTACCCCTTACGCCAACATATTGGCAACGCAGCAAAGCCATTAGTCAAAGCGGGTGAAAAAGTATTACGTGGGCAAAAAATTGCTGACGCGCACGGCCTTATTAGCGCTCCCATTCACGCTGCAAGCTCGGGTGTCGTTGCTGATATATCAGACAAACTAATCCCTCACCCCTCGGGGTTTTCTGCCCCGTGCATAACGATTAAAACGGATGGTCTCGATAATGCCGTTACTCCAACGCCTTTAGCTGATTACCGTCAAGCGAGCATTCAAGAATTAATCGACACCGTGCGTGAAGCCGGTATCGTTGGCCTAGGCGGAGCCGCTTTCCCCACCGCCATGAAACTTGATAACCAGAGTGTTGTGCGCGACATTAAAACGCTGATACTCAATGGTGCGGAGTGTGAGCCGTATATTTCTTGTGACGACCGCCTACTAAAAGAACGCGCTAAACAGGTCATTAAAGGTGCAGAAATATTACTCTTTATGCTCGGTGCAAAAGAAGCGTTTATTGCAATTGAAGACAACGCACCCGAAACTTATCAAGCCGTTCAACTGGCGCTCAAAGAGCACGCGAACTCCATTATCAAGGCGGCTCAAATACCTACTATTTACCCCACCGGCGGTGAAAAACAGCTGATTAAAACCCTGACGGGGAAAGAAGTTCCCCCTGGTGATATACCCGCGAACATTGGCATTGTGTCCATCAATGTGGGCACCGTCTATGCGGTTCAGCAAGCAATTGAAGAAGGCCTTCCATTGACCTCTAGAATTGCTACTGTCACGGGTGAGGGCGTCACTACCCCGCGTAATGTTGAGGTGCGCATTGGCACACCCATTAACACCTTAATCGAGTTTTGTGACGGCTACTCCAACACCGTTGAACGCCTCATTATGGGTGGCCCTATGATGGGTTTTGCTCTGCTCAATGATGAAATCCCCATTGTTAAGGCGAGCAACTGTATTCTGGTCGCCAGCAAACAAGAAGTGATCACTGAAAAAAAAGCCATGCCGTGCATACGCTGCGGCCTATGCGCAAGCGCTTGCCCTGCTAACTTGCTTCCACAACAACTCTATTGGCATAGTCGCTCGGATCAGTTTGATAAAGTAGAAGGCCTTAATCTTTTCGATTGTATCGAGTGTGGCTGTTGCGACGTGGTTTGCCCTAGCCACATCCCCTTGGTTCAACACTTTCGTTACGCGAAAAGCGCAATCAAGGTAAAAAATCACGAAAAACACCAATCTAACGTGGCGCGTGATAGATTTGAGGCTAGGGAAACACGGCTCGCCCGTGATAAGGCCGAGCGTGCAGAACGCTCACGTAAAAAGAAAGCCGCCCTTAAAGGTGGTTCGGCTAAAGAAGAAGTCGCAGCTGCAATCAAGCGTTCTAATGAAAAGAAGCAGCAATCTTCAGCAGAAACAACAAAATAGGAAAAGACGTAAGCCGTGCATTTTTTAACCTCTAATTCGCCCTTTATCGCACCTAAAAACAGCGTTCAACAAATGATGCTTTGGGTGCTCATGGCCTTGTTGCCGGGCATTTTGGTGATGTGCTGGCAATTTGGTTACGGCGTGTTTTTCAACATCGTTATTGCCGTCAGCACCGCACTTCTAGCTGAGGCGTGCATGTTGCATCTTAGAGGACGCCCCATTGCCCCTTTTATTACTGACTTAAGCGTTGTCGTAACCGCCGTGCTTCTTGCCTTGTCATTACCCACGCTTGCACCTTGGTGGATTCCGTTTATTGGCGCCATCATCGCCGTCGTTTTCGCCAAACACCTCTACGGCGGTTTAGGTTACAACCCATTCAACCCAGCGATGGTCGCCTTTGCTGTGTTGATGGTTTCTTTCCCAAAAGACATGACCGTTTGGGCTTTACCCTCTAGCCTACAAACAAATGAGTTAGGTTTAGCAAACGCCCTTGCCGTGCTCATCGACCAGCTTCCCAGTCAAGAATTAATAGACGGCTTCACCGCCGCAACCCCCCTCGACCACATGAAAACACGACTCGGGTTAAACGAAGTGATTGGCGAAATCCGTACGGCGCCCCTCTTTGGCTCATGGGTTGTGGCTGGCTGGGAATGGGTTGCAATCGCGTATCTGTGCGGTGGTGTTTTCCTTATCTATAAAAAAGTGATTAGTTGGCAAATTCCAACCGGGCTGCTGGCCGGGCTTTTCAGTATCAGTTTTCTTTTTTACTTGCTCGACCCCAGCACGTCACCTTCACCCTTATTTCATTTGCTGGGTGGCGGTACAATCTTAGCGGCATTCTTTATAGCGACTGACCCTGTAACAGCCTCCACCACAAACAAAGGACGGATTATCTACGCGGCACTGATTGGCGCGCTCATCTACGTCATAAGAACCTGGGGTGGCTACCCAGATGGCGTCGCCTTCGCAGTAATTTTAATAAATATGGCCGTGCCGTTAATTGATCACTACACCCAGCCTCGCGTTTATGGACACAAAAAATGAGCGCTGAAAAAAAATCTATCCTAAAAGCTGGCCTTATTCTTGGCCTATTTTCGTTCGTTGGTCTTGGATTAGTTTCCTATACACACCAAATGACGTATGAAAAAATTGCCGAAAATGAACGTCTATTTATCATTAAAAATTTACGTGAATTAGTGCCCGACGAACTTCACGACAACGATTTACTGGAATCTAGTCGACAAATTTCAGACGCTAACGCGTTCGGCACCGATACACCCGTTACAATTTATCCTGCAATAAAAAGCGGCACACTGACCGCGGTGATACTCTCGCCCACTGCACCTGATGGTTATAACGGTTCAATAAAACTGTTGGTTGCCATTAGCCGGATTGGCAAATTGTTGGGCGTTCGCGTGGTCTCTCACCACGAAACCCCAGGGCTCGGAGACGCCGTTGACACCAACAAAAGCGACTGGGTTTACGCTTTTAATGGACATTCATTGAGCGATCCAAGCCCAAAGTATTGGCGTGTTAAGCGAGATGGCGGTATATTTGACCAATTTACAGGGGCCACGATTACCCCACGTGCAGTAGTTAAAGCGGTTTTTAACACTTTAACGTATTACCAAAAACACAAGGGCGCGTTAGCTCTAGGGAAGGAGCACACTAAACAAAGCGATGAATAATTACCTAAACATTATCAAAAACGGCCTATGGACCAACAACCAAGCCTTCGTCGCTCTGCTAGGTTTATGCCCTTTATTGGCCGTTAGCAATACGGTCGTTAATGGCTTGGGTTTGGGCGCTGCGACGATGATTACGTTAATTCTTTCCAATGCTATCGTTTCGCTTATTCGCAATCTAGTGGGTAGTGAAATTAGGCTGCCCGTTTTTGTGCTTATTATCGCCTCTGTGGTGACTTCCATTGAACTGATAATGAACGCCTACTTCCACGAGCTGTTTATGATACTAGGCATATTCATTCCTTTGATTGTGACCAATTGCGCCATCATCGGCCGCGCTGAGGCCTTCGCGTCTAAAAATCCAGTCGCACCCTCCGTTGTTGACGGTTTTGCTATGGGTCTAGGGTTTACGGCAGCACTCGTCGTTTTGGGCACCATTCGTGAGGCTCTTGGATCTGGCACTTTGTTCGCTAATGCACACCTCATGTTTGGTGAAGCAGGCAAAGATTTAACTATCTTTCTTATCGACGATTACGGTGGGTTTCTACTCGCCATTTTACCGCCCGGTGCTTTTATAGGGTTAGGCCTACTCATCGCGCTTAAGAATGTTATTGATAAGCGACTCGCTCAGCCTAATACGCAGGTGGTTGAGCTAAATATACAAACCGAAAAAGCCCCGCTATAAATCATTATGAGTACCGTCGCACCGTTGCCCCTGTCGTTTAACATCGCCCCCCGTAAGCTTATCCTATGTATTGGAGCATCCCTTCTAATACATGCTCTTGCGCTTGCCATTGGCACTTATTATAAAAATCACTTTGAACAAGTTGATGACATCACAACCATTCCTACCAAGAATATTAATGCAACCCTGATTGGCGGCTCAATAGAACGCATTATTGTCGATGAACGGCCCGTCATCAAACCCGTAAAACAAAAACTAATTACGACTGAAAACACATCAGCCGTGGTGCTACCCGTACAAGAGCCTGTTATAAAACCTGAACCAAAAAAGGTGGTTAAAGAAGAACCTAAGCCCAAAGTTGTTGAGAAGCCCTCGCCGAAAAAACAAGAGGCGGCATCCCCACCCCCCAAGCAAATTGCACAGCCTACCCCAGCTCCTGCGCTATTGCCCAGCTATAGCCCTAAACCAAAATACCCATTCGTCGCTAGGCGTCGTGGCATAGAAGGCACCGTGATACTCGAGTTCACTCTTTTAAATAACGGTTCGGTCAAACGGGTCTTTATTATCGAAAGCTCCGGCTCCAGTCTGCTCGATAAGTCAGCACTCAAAACCTTTAAACTTTGGCGTTTTCCGCCTAATCGCTTTAATAGTATTAAAGGTTCTTCCAGACAGCCTATCACTTTCCGTCTTACCGACTCTTAAGATACTTACCGAGCGCCACTCACCAGGACTCCCAGATTGGCTGGCACTGTTTAGGGAAGGCCGCCATGCTACCCACCTCACTCCAGCTAGAGGCTTGATGAAAATCTGAGCCACACGAGGCCAACAAGCCTTTCTCATAACATAAACGCGCCATACCTTTAACACTGTTCGTTAGCTGACGGCCCGAAACCACTTCAACCCCCACACCACCAACCGCTTTAAAGTCATCTATTAGTGCCACAAGTTTGGTTCGCGTCATTTTATATTTATCAGGGTGTGCAATCACAGCACAGCCACCCCCACCAACCACCCAAGATACAACCTCATCAAACTCGGCCCAACACTGTTTTACGTCGCCCGCCTTGCCATCGCCTATATACTTCTTAAAAGCGTCTTGCATGTTTTTAGCTGAACCCAGTTCAACTAAGTGTTGCGCAAAATGAGGCCGCCCAATGTGCTTGCCGCCTGCTATTTCCTTTACCCGTTGAAAATCGACGGCCAACTTCTTTTTTTGTAATCGTTCAGCAATCAGCTCTGCACGTTTTGCGCGCGCTTGCTCTTGGCGCGCAACGCCTTCTTTAATAGCGGGTGAATTTAAGTCAAAATTTAGACCCACAATGTGGATGCCCATGCCTCTCCATTGGGTAGAAAATTCGACCCCGGTTATAAGCTTTATTCGCTGTTCGTTAGCGCCAAGCTCTTTATACGCATCGGTGGTGTCGTGGTCTGTAACTGAAAGCATATCTACCCCGCGCTCGACGGCTCTATCTATTAACGCCTGCGGAGAAAGCGCACCGTCGGAAATGAACGTATGGGTGTGTAAATCTATTTTCATAAATTAAAAACTTATGACGTAATCGGGTAAAATCAATCACTATTATCCAACAGAAAAGTTAAAAAATGAAAATTACTAAAGATTGCGTTGTGCGTTTCCATTACACACTTAAAAATGATGAAGATCATCTGATAGAATCATCTGACAAAGATAGTCCTACCACTTACTTGCACGGTCACGGCAATATGATCGTCGGCGTGGAAAAAGCTATCGACGGCAAACAGCTTGGTGATGAATTTGACGCAACTGTTCATCCCCAAGAGGGTTACGGTGAGCGCCGCGACAACGCCACACAAAGCATTCCTGTTAAACATTTAATGGGGTCCAAAAAATGGCGGCCTGGAATGATCGCGACAATCCAAACTGAACAGAGGCACCACCAAGTCAGTATTGTCAAAATGGGGAAGTTTATGGCAAAGGTTGATACTAATCACCCATCGGCTGGGCAAATTCTAAGCTTCCATATTGAAATAGCTGATGTGCGCTCGGCGACAGAAGAAGAAATTTTGCACGGCCACGCACACGGCGTAGGCGGTCATCAGCACTAATAAAAGCACCGTGTCTCAGCTTCCTGTTCTATATTCTTTTAGGCGCTGCCCTTACGCCATGCGGGCACGTTTGGCGATAAAGTCCTCTGGCGTTAACGTAGCTCTACGCGAGATAGTGTTGCGTAATAAGCCTGCTGAAATGCTGGGCATATCCACCAAGGCCACCGTACCTGTATTGCAGCTTCCCGACGGTACCGTTCTCGATGAGAGTTGGGATATTGTGCACTGGGCAACCTCAATAGCTGACCCGAATAACCTCGCTTCAAATTCCACTCTCGTGGAACAAGCTAATGCGCTTATACATATTAACGACCACTCATTTAAACAGCACCTAGATCACTACAAATATGCTGACCATTTCCCCGAAAAGACGGCTCTCGAATACCGCGCCTTGGGTGAAGAGTTTTTACGCCAATTAGAAACCTTACTAACTACAAATACGTTTTTACTCGATAAGAACCCATGCCTCGCCGACATCGGCATTTTTCCTTTTATAAGACAATTCGCGCACGTCGATATCGACTGGTTTAGACAAACGCCTTATCCAAAACTTCACGCGTGGATGGACTATTATTTATCATCCGAGCTTTTTGCCAGCATCATGTCTAAATACAAACCTTGGTCGGTTGACGATACTGAGCTCATTTTCTAGGCCCTCGCATCAATTCACTCCCTTGCTTATTCTTCCGATACGATTTTAAATGATTCATCAGTGGTTCAGCTTGCTAAGGTAAGCTATGAACGATACGAGCCAAAAAGACTATAGACATTAGTTAATAAGCGGCCATAAAACACCCGCCTTTAAGGAGAAAAGATGATGAAACTACTAAACACTTTACTATTAATTACCTTATTCGGCTTGCTTGCAGCTTGTGCAGGGCCAAACCCATACGGCAATTCCACCGATCAATATACACGCGGTGAAGTTAACCAGATCCAGCACGTGCGTTATGGCGTTATTACTGGCCTGCAACCCGTTACAATTGATTCTGAAGGAAATGCTGTCGGCACGGTCGCAGGCGGTCTACTCGGTGGTATTGCCGGCAGCTCGGTTGGTGGCGGTAAAGGCAGAGCAGCCACAACCGTTGCTGGGGCCGTACTCGGTGGCTACCTAGGGAATAAAGCGCAAGGTGCTTTGAATAAAACTAATGGCGTACAAATTACAATACAAATGGATAACGGAGAAGTACAGTCTATCGTTCAAGAAACCAATGCCAATAGCTTCTTTAGACGCGGAGACCGAGTTAAAGTAATCGGCGGCTATTCCGGTAAAACCCGCGTCGTACGATAAGCACTGCTTGCTACTTGTTAGAGCCTAGCATGCCGCGAATGGATGCGAGTAAGTCGGCGGGAATCAGAATTGTTTTTGCGTTGTCTGACAGTGCCATATCTTGAATTGAATTAATGTACTTTTCACCCAGTAAATAGGTAACAGGCAACTCTTTATCTTTAATTGCTTCGGCCACTTTAGTAATCGCCGTTTGACTTGCCTGTGCAAGCACCACCTTCGCCTCTGCGTCTCTTTTTGAAGCTTCTAACCGCCCTTCTGCCTCTAAAATAGCTGCTGATTTTTCACCATCTGCTCGTGTCACCGTAGCGCGCCGTTGACGCTCAGCTGCGGCTTGTTCTTCCATTGCATCCTGCATCGTGTCAGACGGTGTTATATCTTGTATTTCAACCGTTTTAAGCGTAATACCCCAGCCTGAAATATCGTCAGAAATCGCCTCTTTGAGACGCACTTTTATCATTTCCCTAGACGATAATGCGTCATCTAACTTCATTTCACCAATAATAGAACGCAGCGATGTTTGCACCAAATTCATGATGGCAATTCGATAATCTTCCACGCCATAGACCGATTTATCCGGCATAACAATATTGATATACGAAACCGCGTTAACAACTAACACCACGTTATCGTGTGTAATAACTTCCTGCGATGGAATATCCATCACGATGTCCTTGGTGGTAACTTTAAACGCCACACGATCGATATAAGGCATGATGAAATTCAGGCCAGGCCCAAGCGTTTTATGATATTTCCCCAAGCGTTGAACGACAAATTTAAAACCCTGCGGAACCAACTTTACCGCCATAGAAACGGTTAAAACCACGAGCCCTAAAAAAACAGCTGCTATCACTAATCCTTCCATCTCTTGCTCCTTATTCTAAATAATAAAAATTATAATCTAGCCTGCCTTATCCACCAGCAAAGTATTCCCAGACGCTTCTCTAATCATGACCTTATCGCCCAGATCGAGCGACCGTTGGCAAATAAACTCCCACTCATCATCGCCTAAAACCGGTGTTGTAAAACGTACTCTACCGCGTGTTGAGGGCGTTGCGCACTTAATGACTAGGCCAACTTCGCCTCTAATCGCTTCGTGTGCGATACCGGCCTTTGTTTTGTCGGTCATCAATGGGCGTAGGAATTTAAACCAGCCAAATCCAAACGCTACTGAAAACACACTCCAAATGAATAACTGCCAACTGAGCGCGAGCTCTGGCGCAAGATACAAAAACACGGCAACCACAAGGGCGCCTAAGCCAAACCACAATACGGTAAAGCTTGGGATGAAAATTTCAAACCCAACCAACAACATACCCAAAACGGCCCAGTGCCAATATGCGATATCAAAATCAAAATCAAACATTATCTGTTTCCCTTTAGTTTTTACTCATCTTAAGCTTAGACAAGCCGTTTGAGAAGAGTTTCAGACTTATTGTAATCAAAATCTAACTTGCTGAACGTGCCCACGCGTTCAAGAATGACGCTGGGAAAGCTGTTAGCGCCGATTGATCGTGCGAATTTAATATCCGCGTGTAATTGCGTGTCTATCGACACACTGTTTAAGTTTTTTTCAAATACCCTTACATCTAACCCAATGTTCTTTGCGCAAGCGATAAGCACCGCATCGTCCGATGGGTTTTTTGCCTGCAAATAATAAGCTTGCTGAATAGCAAGTACCATCGCATCTTCTGCGGCTTTATCTTGCTCACGCGCGGCAATTACTGCTCGGCACGGGGGGTAGGTTGAACGCCTAGGCTGGCATTGCGCCCAAAAATCGTGATTAAACTGCGTGCCAGGGACGTGCTTTTGAATACGGTGCCAGGTTGCGCTAATGGTTTGTTGTAATTCAAGTGGCATCGGCTCGTTGCTATCGACTGCAAGGCCGCCCAATAGGTTTCGGACTTCAAATTCCTCTGGCAGGTTCTGCAACACCTCTTGCCATGTTTTTCTAAACGCCCAACACCAACTACACATCGGGTCGTGTACGTAGTAGATAACACTAGACATATTGCGCAACCCAATCGCCTATAATTTTTTCTAGCCGCTGTAAGCCATCGGTCAATGCGGCGGGGCCTGGCTGGAGAATCTCGACCGATTTAATTTCAAATATTTGCTTATTTTTTACCGCCGGAATGTCACCCCAACCTTCACGTTCTGCCACGCGTTCTGGTCTAAATTTTTTGCCACACCATGAACCAATAATAATATCGGGCTGTCGTTTTATTACCTCTTGTGGGTCTGCAATAATCCTATTCTTGCCGCCCGCCTCTTTCGACAGATCTGGAAACGCATCAATACCACCCGCAATTTCGCCCAATTCAGCCACCCAACGAATACCAGAGATCAGCGGATTATCCCATTCCTCAAAATAAATGACTGGTTTAGTCTTATAATCCTTTGCTTGCTCTAAGCAAGCATCAATATTCTGCTGGTATTGCTCAACTAACAACGCTGCTTTTTCTGGCTCGCCTATCAACGCACCAAGAGTCTGCAACATATCGAAAATTTCGTTTACAGAGCGTTGATTAAACACATGCACCTGCAACCCAGCGCGAACTAATTCAGCGGTAATATCGGCTTGCATATCAGAAAATGCCAACACCAAGTCAGGCTTCAAGGCCAAAATTTTATCTATTTTTGCCGACGTAAATGCAGATACTTTCGGTTTCTCCTTACGTGCAAT
This sequence comes from Cycloclasticus sp. symbiont of Poecilosclerida sp. M, assembly GCA_002101225.1. GTDB lineage: Bacteria > Pseudomonadota > Gammaproteobacteria > Methylococcales > Cycloclasticaceae > Cycloclasticus. Next base: position 21,765 of record LWTN01000218.1, read on the forward strand.
CGTAGGCCGCACCGTAAAGCCAGAAATACCCACAATACGGTCTTGCTCACCCATTAAATAAAGCGCTTCTGTCGTTTCCTCTGTTAAACAAACAATGCGCTTAGCGCCATAGCTATTTTTAATCATGACCTAATTCACCTAGCCGTTCCAATGGGCTTACCACCTTGTCTAAATTTTGTTGCAATACATGGGTATAAATCTCAGTTGTTTTAACATCCTTATGACCTAAAAGTTTTTGCACTACCCGTATGTTTGTACCCGCTTCTAATAGATGTGTCGCAAAGGAATGCCTTAAAGTATGCGGTGTGGTTGGCTTACTTAGTCCCACCTTGTTTTTTGCTGCACGAATCGCTTTTTGTATATTTGACTCATTCACATGATGCCGGCGAATAGCCCCACCTCGCGGATCTTTTGACAGCTTTTTAGAAGGGAATGCAAATTGCCAATCCCATGACTTAGGTGCATTCGGGTATTTTTTAGCCAAAGCGTTCGGCAAATACACATTCGCATGCCCCGTTTCAAGGTCATCTTCATACAAAGCCCTTACTTTTAGCAAGTGCTCCCGTAATTTTTCAACCAAAGAACCACCTAAAAGAGTCGTCCTATCACCCCCACCTTTGCCATCGCGCACAATAATATAGCCGTTATCAAAGTCAATGTCCTTCACCCGTAAGCGCACCAGTTCCATCAACCTTAAACCACCGCCATACATTAACCGTGCCATTAACTGATTAGTTCCAGACATGGCAGACAATAAACTAGCCATTTCACTTTGCGACAAAACAACCGGCAAACGCACCGCCTTTTTAGACCTAGCGGGCGACAAGTCATCCGCAATTGGCAAATCCAGCACCTTCTTATACAAAAAAACAATCGCATTTAATGCCTGTGATTGCGTTGAAACCGCCACATTTTTATTCACAGCCAAATGGCTCAAATATCGCTCAATATCTGCCTTACCTAACGTAGAGGGATGGCGTTTATTATTAAAAATAATAAACTGCTTAATCCAACGTACATAAGATTCCTCCGAGCGAATACTATAATGGTAGTAACGCATCACCTCCACCACTTGATCTAACAAACGTTTAGACTGAGGGCGAAAAATAGGCGCTTCAGGGCCAGCTTTGCGAGAATAGCGCATAAAATGAAATTTCCCGTGTTTGGTCTGTTAATATCATAATACATGGAAGTGCTATCCGCCTATATACAATTAATACGTGGAAAACGGTTTCCGCTTATTAACACTGTTATGTGATACTAACAAACTACGGGAAAATACAAGGTAACGGTATGTTGATACAAGCTGTAATGGGAAAAGATATCGAGCAAGTTAAAACTCTGATATCCGACACTTCAAATATTTACGAATTAGATTCTCATGGAAATACTGCTCTTAAAATTGCGCTGTATTACATCAGTTGTGAAGATGATGATTTTGATTATTGGGTGGATATAGCAACACGTATAATAAATCAATGCACAACTTTTGAAGTTAATGATTATTTTGATGATGCCGAATTTGCCCTTATAAAATCAGTCAATATGGAAGATATAGTATCTGTTGTTAAGCTGATAAAAGCAGGTATGGATCTTAATTTTAGGGATGAGTACAACCTTGGTTACACAGCATTACTTAGTGCAGTTAATAAAGGTCTGACTGAAATAGCGGTTCTACTAATTAATTCCGGTGCAAATTTGGAGGCAAAGCCGACGAGCGGTGGCTATAGTTTTACAGCTTTGTCACTTGCTTCCACCAAAGGAGAAGTTAAGATAGCACGAGAATTAATAAAGGCAGATGCCAATTTAGAGTCTATTATTGACTACATGGGAATCAACACGCCCTTAATTGAGTCCATCAGTAAATGTCATTATAAAATTGCGGAAATGCTCGTTGAAGCGGGAGCCAATATAAATGCCTACGGGCGCAATCCCAATCATGCGCCACCAGATTTAGTATGGGACGATAATGGAAACTATTTAAAGACTTCGTCACCGCTTACCTTGGCTATTAAAGAGGAAAATGCTCCCTTAACAAAGACTCTGCTTGAAAAAGGCGCAGACCCAAATGTTAAAATGTTCAAGAATATAACTCCACTATCAATTGCAGTGGATACTGAAAACTCGGAGATAATAAGTCTTTTGGTCGAACACGGAGCAATATTGTAATTTTTTGAAATGCATATTTATCTTCAGGGGCACATAACAATCAGACGCACAAGATTCGCTCGCTCCTGTGAGCTGGAGTGCTATGCCTCAAGAGGCTAGAGAGCGAGGTATGGATTTTAAATCTTATAGAAGCTATTACCTTTTTAGCGAATCTGTCAGGACAAAGCAGCGTTCTATACTTGATGATGAATCGAAGATATTTCTAGAAGCTATAGTAAACACTTGCAGAGATCGCATGTCAACTATAGAAAAAGGAGTGATTGTATTTCGCGCTCAAGTTGGCCATGTATGGCGTCCCATCTATCAAACCAACCCTGAAACTAAAGAAGAAATGTATGTTGATGATGTTCCATATCCTTTTTCTTTTGATCGGATGAAGCCCCTTGTTGAAGGTGCGCAAGAAGGCCGAGCGAACCCAAAAGGTATTCCATATCTTTATGTGGCATCAGATAAAGAAACTGCTATGGCGGAGGTCAGGCCTTGGCTTGATTCAATCATGACAGTAGGTGAACTAGAAATTAAAAGGAAATTAAAAATATTGGATTTTTCACTGCATCATGGAAAAATAAATTTTTCAATATATTTTAAACAAAAACCAAGCAAAAAAGAGGTAAATGATGCCGTGTGGCTGGAAATTGATAATGCTTTTTCTAAACCAACTAAGATCACTGAAACGACATCAGATTATGCACCAACACAAATTATATCTGAGTTTGTCAAGTCGGAAGGTTATGACGGGATAGCCTACAAGAGTTCTTTCGGAGATGGTCACAATCTAGTACTGTTTGATACCGAATCAGCGGATGTAGTTAATTGCACCGTTCATCAGGCAGCAGAAATAAAATACAAATTTCAAGAACTTGAGGAGAATTAGTTAGTGATGTTTAGCTCTATAGCTTCTCACATAACAAATAGCTCCAGCGGACAATTTAAAGCGTCACTTTTTTTGCATACGCAAAAACGTGCCACTTTAAATTTCCGCTGAGCAAGGCGTTAGCATTAAAAATAAAACCGGAGTAATAATGAGATTTCTATTAGTAGCTTTATCGATAATGATTTCTACAGGATGTACAACTGTTAAATACAATGGCAGTGATAGCTTTGAAAAAAAGGTTAATTATCCAGAAATTGGAAAAAAAATCACCGTGTTTGTAGGTGACCACCTTGTGCAAAAAGGCGTTATTACAGAAGAGAATATCTTAGTAGTCCATAAAACAATCAATGGCGTAGCTTACGATATAACTGCGAAGAAATATCCTCAAATCGGCTTTGATCAAAAACTCGACTTTTATTCTCCTATAGGGGTTATTAAAGGAGCATTCTCTGATCCAATCCAAGCACTTTCACTAGGAAAAAGTGCAGGTTCAGAATTGTGCGTCATAACGGTTTTTGGTGGTAGCGCTTGCTATGAAGGTGAATATGAAAGAAAGAAGTCTTTGTCTGAACGAGGTGAGAGTTTTCAGCAAACACTAATCTATAGCGGAAGAGTTGGTAATAAAATCAATATCGGCTATAGAGAGTTTAGTAATAATTCGGCTAGACCAGCTTTTAATAATGATGTTGAATATGACCTTTCTTCATCAAATATTATTGGTTATAAGGGAGCATCAATTGAAGTAATCAAAGCAGATAACAGTAGTATTACTTATAAAGTATTACGTAATTTCCCTTAAAAATGCTAACAAAAAAATCAAGTTCGCCAGCAAAAACACGCTGGCTGGGACGCGGAAAAAGCCCCGCGCCCCTTATTTAAAACGTTAGCCCCTTAGATGTCATAGGACTGTCGTATAATTGTCGCAATGATGTCGTAACAGAAAATACAAATACACCTCAAAATATAGTCGTCTATTAACTGACTATTGAGGTGTCGAAGATGGAAATGAAAATTAACGTAGTATTACTGAAAAAACTTAGAACTGAAAAGGCTTGGTCGCAAGACCAGCTTGCCGATATTTCTGGACTAAGCCTCAGAACTATACAGCGAATTGAAAAAAGTGGTAATGCGTCCCTTGAATCAAAAAAGGCAATCGCATCAGCTTTTGAAATCAAAGCGATAGAACTTGATGTAAATGAAAATAGTTCAGCCCTAGCTGATGATGAAACTGATAATTTCTATTTTCGCGTAGAGGATGGAACAAAGCTTTCTGAGGTCATTGGCGGTGCTTATGCGTATCGAATGAACCACGATAGTCCAAAAAGTGAAGAAGAAGCAGATTTATTGGCAGGTGCTATCCAGTCAATGCATGATTGGGGTGAAATTTGGTCAGACATTGAAGCAGGTGACAGAGTTAAAGCTTCGTTTGATCTTACTCAACTTATTGAAGAGTTAAAAACAGAAGGATTTTGGGTGTTTGGTTTAAGAACAAATGAGGAATACCCAGGAATAAAGGGCGATAAATGGCCAATAGCAAATATATTTGTCATGCGTTCTGATAACCCTAAAATTATTAAACTTGATCTTGCAAATACGGGCTAACAAAAATAAGGGGA